>SBAY01000118.1 GCA_005239945.1 Nitrospira sp. | reverse complement strand
TGAGTAAAAGATTGGTTATTGTCTTCTCTAATTTAGCCAATCCTAACTTAGCCGTCTGCACACCATCTCTATTAGTAACATCGATAAGGTAAATTTTATTCATTTAACTCCTCCTTTTCAGGTGTCAGGTATCAGGTGTCAGGTATCAGGTTAGGAAGAAAAGAGAAGTTAGGAGAAAAAAGTTTTTCCCTGACTCCTAACTCACTTCTCCTTCCTACCTGACACCTGATACCTTTTCTTATTATCCTCCAAAGGTATTTTTGAACTTATCAAACAATCCTTTTTCAGATTTAAACTCATGTTCACCACTAATTCGTCCCAGTTCTTCAAGAAGCTGTCGCTGCCTTTCATTTAATTTAGTAGGCGTTACCACAATTACCCTAGCAAACAAATCCCCTCTTCCATAACCGTGTAATGAAGGTATTCCCTTACCTTTGAGGCGAAATACCTTATGGGTTTGAGTGCCTGGGGGAATCTTCATTTTAATCCTTTCCCCATCTACGGTAGGTATTTTAATTTCCGTGCCTAAAGCCGCCTGAGAGAAACTTATCGGTATCTCACAAATAAGGTTAGTATCTTCCCTGATAAATGTTTTATCCTCTTTAACCGCAATAACAACATATAAATCTCCAGCTTCACCGCCATAGCCGCCTCCTTCTCCTTCTCCTCTAAGTCTAATCTGAGAACCGGTATCCACCCCAGCCGGGATTTTAACCGTTATGGTTCGAGAACGAGTTGTCTTTCCTTTTCCATTACATCTCTCGCAAGGAGTGGTAATGATTGTCCCCTGCCCATAGCATTTATCACAGGTCTTAGCAATCGAGAAGAATCCCTGGGTAAATCTTACCTGACCAGTACCTTTACAAGATGGGCATTCTTTTGTCCCCACCCCAGGTTTACCACCACTACCATTGCAAATAGGGCATACCTCACTGCGATCAATGGTAATTGTCTTCTCACAGCCAAATGCGGCCTCCTTTAAACTAATTTCTAAATCATACCTCAGGTTTGCTCCCCGGTAAACCCTTTTACGGCGTTGCGACTGACTGGCTCTTTCGAAGAAATCCCCAAACATACCCCCGCCAAAGATATTGCCTAAAATATCCTCTATGTCTGAAAAATGGGTAAAATCACTCCAGGTGAATCCACCTGAACCAAAGGTATTCTTCATTCCTTCATGGCCAAATTGGTCATATTGGGCGCGCTTATTCGGGTCACTTAATATCTCATAAGCCTCTGATAATTCCTTGAATTTTTCCTCCGACTCCTTTTTGTTTTCTGGATTAACATCTGGATGATATTTCTTGGCCAATCGACGATAGGCATTTTTTATTTCTTCCTGGCTGGCGCCTTTAGTTATCCCTAATATTTCATAATAATCCCTTTTTTTAGCCAATTTAAAATTAATAGGTCAGATAGGATATATACGACCTATTCCTCCTCTCAGCCTTATTTCTCATCCTCTACTTTATATTCAGCATCCACCACATCCTCTTTCCTTTCCTCATGTTTTTCTTCCTGTTTTGGGGTTTGAGTTTCTCCTGGTTGTTGTTGTGCTGATGCCTGTTTATACATCTCTTCAGCTATTTTATAAGAGGCTTGAGCCAAATTCTCCATCGCCTTTTTGATGGCATCGATATCTTGCCCTTCTAATCTTTTTTTCAATTCCGCAATGGCATCCCCAATCTTTTTCTTCTCATCCTCAGAAATCTTATCCCCGTATTCCTTCAAGGTCTTTTCTGTAGTATAGATTAAGGTATCTGCCTGATTACGGGTTTCTATCTCTTCTCTTTTCTTTTTATCCTCTTCGGCGTGAGCTTCTGCCTCTCTAACCATTTTTTCCACTTCATCCTTAGACAGACCACTTGAGGGTGTAATTTTTATCGCCTGTTCTTTTCCTGTGCCTAAATCTTTTGCCGAGACACTGACAATGCCATTAGCATCAATATCAAAGGTTACCTCGATTTGAGGCACACCCCGTGGTGCAGGTGGAATACCAACTAAGTCAAACCGCCCAAGGCTTTTCATCCCGGCATCATAAACAAGAGCCCGCTCACCCTGCAAGACATTAATCGTTACTGCTGTCTGACCATCAGCCGCCGTAGAAAATATTTGAGATTTTTTAGTCGGGATAGTGGTATTGCGTTCGATTAATTTGGTAAATACCTGCCCCAATGTTTCTATCCCTAAAGACAACGGTGTTACATCAAGCAGAAGGACATCCTTTACTTCGCCTTTTAATACCCCGGCCTGAATAGCCGCACCTACAGCCACTACCTCATCCGGATTAACGCCTTTATGCGGTTCTTTACCAAATAATTCCTTAACCACCTGTTGAACCTTAGGCATTCGAGTTTGACCACCAACCAGAACTACCTCATCAATCTCATTAGCTTTAAATCCTGAGTCCTGTAGTGCCTGATGACAGGGACCTATTGTTTTATCCACTAAATCATCAACCAATTCCTCTAATTTTGCCCTGGTCAGGGTAATGTTTAAGTGTTTAGGTCCTGAGGCATCTGCAGTAATAAATGGTAAATTAATATCATTTGTAACGGTTGTAGAAAGTTCACATTTGGCTTTTTCTGCCGCCTCTTTTAATCGCTGAAGTGCCATTTTATCCTTGCGTAAATCAATCCCCTGCTCCTTTTTAAACTCATCAGCCAGCCAATCTATTATCCTCTGGTCAAAATCATCTCCACCCAGATGGGTATTGCCATTAGTTGACTTAACCTCAAAAACGCCTTCTCCTATTTCCAATATAGAGATGTCGAATGTGCCGCCGCCTAAATCATAAACCGCTATCTTTTCATTTTTCTTTTTATCCAGACCGTAGGCTAACGAGGCCGCGGTAGGTTCATTAATTATTCGTAAGACCTCAAGCCCGGCAATCTTACCAGCATCCTTAGTCGCCTGACGCTGAGAATCATTGAAATAGGCTGGAACGGTAATAACCGCCTGAGTAACCTTCTCACCCAGGTAACTCTCGGCATCCTCCTTTAATTTCCGCAATATCATCGATGATACCTCTGGTGGAGAATACTCTTTATCCATTATCTTGACACTGACATCACCATTTTTCGCCTCTATAACCTTAAATGGCACCTCGCCTATTTCTCTTCCAACCTCTGAATACTTTCTACCCATAAATCGTTTAATGGAATAGACGGTATTTTCAGGGTTAGTGATGGCCTGCCTTTTGGCTATTTGCCCGACCAATCGTTCCCCTGTTTTTGTAAAACCAACCACAGATGGGGTAGTTCTTCCTCCCTCTACATTGGCAATTACCTTTGGCTCACCACCTTCCATGATGGCTAAACAAGAATTGGTAGTTCCTAAATCGATACCTACTACCTTTGGCATAATTTATCATCCTCCTTTTTCTTTAAAATTATAGGTCTTATAAGTCCTATCTGACCTATAAGTCTTATAATTTTTTACTGACTGCTACCTGTGCTGGTCTAATCACCTTATTATTAAGCACATAGCCTTTCCTCACCTCCTGGGCAACTATATCCTCAGGATATTCATCCGATTCAAGGTGCATTAATGCCTCATGAACCTTTGGGTCAAAAGGTTTTCCGATTGTTTCTATAGTTTCAAGTCCATTTTTCACCAAGATATCCTCTAATTGCTTACGAATCAACTCTATGCCTGGCAAAAAACTTTCTAAACTATGAGATTTATGGACACCCATTAATGCTCGGTCAAAGCTATCTAAAACCGACAACAATTCACATATTAACCCCTCATTGGCTAATTTTATAAATTCTATTCTTTCCCGCTCCTGTCTCTTTTTATAGTTCTCGAATTCTGCCTTTAATCGTCTGAGATGGTCAAGATAGTCATTGGCCAGATTACTTTGTTCTTCAAGTTTGGCTAATTTATCTTTGGTAATACTTACTACCCCCTCTTGAGAGGGTCCCTTTTCCACCTTGACTTCTTCTTTTTTTTCTTCAGACTCAACCATTTTTTTCTTACTCAATGCGATTATCCTCCCTAATAAATTCTTGTTAAAAATTTCCCTATGGTATCTGCCATAAATCTAACTACCGAGATAACATAAAGATAAAACATCCTTTTGGGACATATTACCCCAATTGCCCCTGCCGGCTCATCTTCTATTTTATAACTGGCGGTAATAAGACTGCATTCATAAAACTCCTGATGTTGATTTTCATGTCCAATAGTAACAGATATTTCTTCATCTCTTATATGTTCCTTTAAAATCTCAGACAACAACCCTTTATCTTCATATATCCTGAATATTTTTTTTATGACACCAATATCATTAAATTCAGGTTGTTCTAACAAATTACTAAATCCCTCAAGATATACCTTTTCATGTTTGGGCATTAAATTTACCCCTACATAATGAGAAAAAACAGACAGGAGACGAGAGGTATTTTGCATAAGCTGTTCCCACTCACTACCTTGCTCATATTCCTGAACAATGTTGTCTTTTTCCTCTTCCGGTAATGGTTCCTCTTCCATCAAGGAATCTATATATAGCCGATACCCTTTATCCGTAGGAACTCTACCGGCAAAGGGATGAGGCTGAATGATGTATTCAGTTTGTTCTAACTCCTGCATCACATGGCGAATACTTGCCGGTGATAAATCAAACATCTCTGCCAGTGAACTAGAACTGACAGGCTTTCCTTTAAAGGTAAAATTCTCGATAATAGCCTTTAAGATTCTATTATTTCTTTCTAAATGATGCAGATTTTTCATCATATCACCTTTTTAAGAAATTAGCACTCAACCCCTTTGAGTGCTAATTTTTCTATTAATTAGGATACCATTTAATTTAGATTTTGTCAAGAATTTTTTTAGCGAGGCAGAAATTTCCCGACTTTTAGCAATAATTATTTTTTGAGGGGAAAAACCCTTTGAAAAGGGTTTTTCCCCTCAAACTCCCCTTTTCCAAAACTTTTTAACCACAAGTAATCTTTGGAATGTGCTACATTCCAAAGATTACTTGTGGTTAAAAAGTTTTAGGGAAGAGAGGGGTTTAAGGGGAGAGAAACACTTTTTTCAAAAAGGGTTTCTCTCCCCTAAAAAAACACCTCTCTTTAAACCACTACTAAAAGTCAGGGAATTTCTGTTAGCGAGACTTCAATTCAGATATTAGACTTAAGACTTGAGACATCAGACTTTTCGGCTCTTGCGGCTTTTTTGTGGAAGTGAATAATTTTTGTGTACCCGGATAATCCTTAATCCTCTCTGCGTACTCTTAAATCTTCTCTGTAATCTCTGCGTTATCCCTTTATTTATGCGTCTTTCTTCTTCATCTCACCCTTCTATACTTGTGGGTAAGGATAAGTTCGTCAAGGGGGAAAGAAGAGGATGCTAAACACATACTGAGTAGGTTAGGAGGATATGAAATCACAGATTATGCCGTTGGGTATAGAGAATAAACCTCTTTCAAGGGAATGTTTTTTTCTTTAGCAATTTTTTTACATACCTCATATTCTGGAATGAGTTTTGTTCCGCCTGCAAAGGTAACCTTTTTTGCCTTTATTTTACCCCATTGTGTTTCGATTTCTATTATTTCCCTGGTGAGTTTCTTCCAAAGTGTTTCCTGCAAGCGAATACCGGTAGAGGTTGTTTCCTTAAAAATGATGTTAATAAGTTCATCTACCTTATCTAAAGAGGAAATCACGGATAAAATTATCCCCGGTCTACTTTTTTTCATAATAATTGGTGTTAGATACACATCCAATGCCCCTGCCTCAAATAGCCTCTCAAAACAATATTCATAAATCTGTGGGTTTAAATCATCAATATTTGTCTCAATCAAGGTGACCACATCCCCTTCTATTTTATTCGCTTCACCTATTATTACCCTGAGTAAATTAGATTGCTGGTTCAACTCAAAATCCCCTGCTCCATAACCAGTTACGCTAATCTTCATTGCTGGCAAATGACCAAATTTTGTTGCAAAGCTGCTGATAATCGCTGCACCCGTAGGGGTAGTAAGTTCTTTGTCCAACCCGGTTGAATAGATTGGCACACCCTTGAGTAATTCACAAGTAGCAGGTCCTGGGGCAGGGAACATGCCATGACTCATTTTTATCATCCCCCCACCAATATTTAAAGGGGATGAATAGACCTCCTCAATACCTAATTTTTTAATCCCAATAACCGCCCCAACAACATCAATAATCGTATCTAAAGAACTTAATTCATGAAAGTGCACTTCATTAATTTTGGATTTTGGATTTTGGATTTTGGATTTTAGATTGCTATGCACCTTTGTTTCTGCCTCAATCATTCGATAGAGTATTTCATTAGCCTTTTGTTTAATCTCATCTTCTAAGGTACTCTTCTCTACTAATTCAATCATTTTAGATAGAGATTCAACCTCTGCCGTAGTAATAACACCTATCTTTGTTCCGGCGATACCTTTTTTGATTACCTTTTCATGTTTTAGTTCATAGTCTGCCACCGGTAGTTTTTTTAGTTCTTCTTTCAATACCTCAAACTCTAATCCCGCATCTACCAGAGCAGATAAAATCATATCCCCACTAATTCCAGAGAAGCAATCAAAATACGCAATTTTCATTATTCACCTCATAAAGCAGATATCAGGTCTCAGGTAAAACCAAGAAGAGAGGAATAAAAACTCCTCTCTCTTCCTCATGCCTCGGTAATCGGTAACAACCAATTAATACTTTTTCTTCACCGATAACCTGATTACCGATTACCTGTTTTATTGGTGCCGAAGGGGGGATTCGAACCCCCACAGAGTTGCCCCCACTAGACCCTGAACCTAGCGTGTCTGCCAATTCCACCACTTCGGCAGGGAATACAATTAACAATTATTAATTAATAATTATTAATCACCCATACATCTTTTGCCAGATGGAAATAAAGGTATCAACTATTGCCGGGTCGAATTGTGTTCCTTTCTTATTTTTAAGTTCCTCGATGGCTACTTCCGGGTCTATACGATCGCGATAAGGTCGCTCGGAAATCATAGCGTCAAAGGCATCAACCACAGATAATATTCGAGCACCTAAAGGTATTGACTCACCTTTTAGATGGTCTGGATAACCTGTTCCATCATAATTTTCCCGATGATGGCGAACTATGTTCGAGACAGATTTTAATAAGGTAATAGAGGCTAACATATCCGCACTCTCATCCGGATAACCCTTCACTGTCTCGTATTCTTCTTTAGTCAAGCCACCTGGCTTTTCCCAGATAGCATTATTAATCCCAATTCTACCAATGTCATGGAGGGTAGCGGCCAAACAATGTGTCTTTATTTTATCTTCTTCTAAATTCAACTTTTTACCCATCATTTCTACATAATGTCTAACCCTTGAAGAATGTCCGCTTGTATATTTACTCCTGGCATCTATAGCATCAGCGAGAATATTAATAGTATCAATATAAATCTTTTCAAAATCCTGATAAGCCTTCTCTATTTGTTTACGCTCTGACTCTTTTCCTGGTTGAATATTTTTTAACCTTTCCGTATAATTCCCTGCTTCTTCATGAAATGCTTTCAGTCTCTCTAATAATTCCGGTATATATGTTGTTTTATCCTCTTTTTTCATTACTCTTTCACCTCTTTGTCTTTTTCTTTTATGGAGATATTACTCTTTGACCTTTCCTACCTTTATGGCTTGCCCTGCCAGTTTATCTGCTAATTTATTCTTTTCTCTCGGTATATAGATAATTTTTACCCTGCTAAGATTATTAATTAATTTAGATACTTTAAATGCCAGGGTTTTCAAGACAGTATTTTTTATTAAATATTCACCATTTAACTGCTTAACGATTAATTCGCTATCACTAAAAATAGTTAGATTTTTCGTATTTTGCGATACTGCATACTCCAATGTTTTTATAACCGCCCTATATTCGGCTACATTATTAGTTGTCTGGCCGATAAACTCACTAATTTGAGTAAGTAATTCTTCCTTCTCATTATAAATTACTATTCCAATACCTGCTGGACCTGGATTTCCACTTGAGGCACCATCTACATAACAAATTAACCCTTCTAATTGACGGGGTTCAAAGGTAGCATCTCTGTCAGGGGTCGGGATTCGAGGTTCGGGATTCTGAGATAGTGTTAAGGTTCCATTATTCCAGATTGCTAATTCCTTATAATTTTTCATCCTACCTAATTCCGATTTAAAATGTGGGTACGGCGAACAACCTTCAAATTCCTAAACATTAGCATAAAGGATTCGGACACACCCTTCACACCTGACAATATGTGAGGCGCCCTTTACCTCATTGATTATTTGTGGAGGTAGTTTGACAAAGCATCCCTGGCAGGTATTATCTTTGACAGAAACTACGGCTAAATTATTTTTAGCCGCCCGAATTTTTTCATAAAGAGCCAATGTCTCCTTATCCATCTTTTCACTTATTTCTTTTCTCTGAGCAATAGCTAAATTTAATTTATCCGTATTTAATTCAATCTTACGATTAACCTCTTCCTCTTCCTTTTTAATCTCAGCTAATTCCTTCTTTAACTCAATGGACAAGGAATTCGTTTTATTGTTTAATTCATCATTTGCCTCAAAAAGTTTGAGGATATCTTCTTCTAATTTACTCCTTCTTTCCTCACCTATCTTTATTTCACTATCTAAAGAAATCATCTCTTTTTGTGTTTTCACTTCGTATATTTTTTTTCTGAATTTTGTTAAATCTTCCTCCACTATTTGTAAGTTTCTTTCTTTAGTCCTAATGTCTTTTTCTACACCTTCTTTTTCTTTTTGCATTTGAGCTAATTGGTCTTCTTTGACTTTATAATCTTGTTTCCACTGTTCTATCCTACCAGGTATTTTTTTGATTATTTCATTCAATTCGAAAATAATCGTATCTTTTTCTTGTAGACTTATTAAAAGTTGTATTTGTTCATTCATGCCTTTTCCCCTACTGATTAAATTGTTAATTAGCTCTGGTGGGCGGTATAGGGGTTGAACCTATGACCTCATGCATGTGACGCATGCGCTCTCCCAACTGAGCTAACCGCCCGGAGGAAAGGGGGTAATCGGTTATCGGTGAAGAAAAAATATCTATTGGCTGTTACCGCTAACCGATTACCATCTTTTCTGGTGGGCCCACAAGGATTCGAACCTTGGACACCCGGATTATGAGTCCGATGCTCTGACCAGCTGAGCTATGGGCCCTGATAATTATTGATTGTATTATAATAAATTATTTTGTTTTTGTCAAATCATTTTTTGTTTGCCCAGCAAATTATCTTCTCCATTTCTATTCTAAATAATCTCTTAATTTTCTACTGCGAGTGGGATGGCGTAGTTTGCGTAACGCCTTCGATTCTATCTGGCGAATTCTCTCTCTGGTCACATTGAACTTCTCTCCTACCTCCTCCAGGGTATGAGGATAACCATCTTCTAACCCAAATCGGAGTCGCAATACCTTTTCTTCCTGGAAAGAGAGGGTTTTTAATACCTTTTTCAATTGATCCTGTAATAAAGCAAAGGTAGTAATAAGTACAGGGGAATCCGCAGATTTATCCTCTATAAAATCCCCTAAGTGGCTATCGGATTCCTCTCCTATTGGTGTTTCTAAAGAAATTGGGTCTTGAGCAATGCGTAAAATCCCTCTAACCTTATTGGATGACCACTCTAATTGGCTTGAAATTTCCTCTGGTGAGGGGTCACGACCTAATTTTTGCACCAGACGCCTTGATTCCTTAACTACTTTATTTATTTGTTCGACCATATGCACCGGAATACGGATAGTTCTCGATTGATCAGCAATAGCTCTGGTAATTGCCTGTCTAATCCACCAGGTAGCATAGGTAGAAAATCTATATCCTTTTTTATATTCGAATTTCTCAACGGCTTTGATTAATCCCAGGTTACCTTCTTGAATTAAATCAAGGAATGACAATCCCCAATTAATATATCTCTTAGCGATACTTACAACTAATCTTAAATTGGCACTGACCATTTCCTCTTTAGCCTGGGCAATCAATCTTTCCCCTTCTTGAATTTCTTTATTGATTTCCAGGATTTTTTCATAAGACTCTTCCCTTGTCTCATACTCAAATCGCTTGAATTTTCGATAGCAACTCTTGATTTGTTTATTGAAATCATCCTTTTCTTGTTCATCAACAACATTTTTCAATTTATCTTCCAGGACAGATATCTCTTCTTTAATATGAACAATATTATGAGCTATTTTCTTTATCTTATTGGCAATTCCTTGAATTAAATTTCGGTGAAGGTTTGCCCTTTCTAAAATAGTTTTAATCCTTTCTTTTCTTTTATTCCCGCTTTCCTTATCTACCTTATTCAATAAACTTTTAATTTGAGCTGACAGGCGAGCTTTCTTTGCCGGAGATAATTCTTCTTGTTCTTCATCCTCAACAATCTCACCCATGCTTTTTTTGCCTTTATCCAATAAAACAACGATTCTTCTTAATTCCTGTATGATTATACTGCTTTCCAGGACGGCAGTGCTTAACTTTTCCCATCCTAATTCCATTTTCATCGCCATTTTTATCTCTTCGTCTGATGAAAGTAAATTCACCTTGCCTATATCTCGCAAGTAAGCCTTGACCGGGTCTTCTACAAGTACCTCTGCTTCCATCACCTCAAGTGGAATCTTTCGCCCTTCTTCATCTTTTTCCTCTTTTTCCTCAGAAAATTCATCTACTATACCTATATCCTGTTCACTTAATTGCAAAAAAAGGGTTTCAAGTTGCTCTGGAGAAAGATCCTCTGGAAGCATTTCATTTATCTCATCATAGGATAATTCCCCTTTTGCCCTCCCTAATTCAATAATCTGTTCGATTTCTTCTGCTAATTGTCTCTTCTTCAATTCTATCACCTTCTTTTATTGCGGATAACCTTTACTAATTTGACGGTCTAAGTCCTGATACTGCCGTTGCAAATCCAATAATCTATCATCATCCTCTTTTAATTTGGCAATAACCTGTTGAATCTCAAATTTTCTTTTATTAAGAACATTTTCTTTTATCTTTCTAATATATCCACTAATGGACTTTTCTTTATCTATGACAAAATCCTTTTGAAGTAAAAGTGAAGTGATTAAATCCTTTGTCTTGCCCTCTACCAAATCAACAATTCTATCTGGAGCAATTGATTTTTTCTGAACAAGTAAATCGATTATTACCTTAAAAACATCCTGACACTCTGGATTCGAGAAATCTTCGGGTTTAATTTCCTGAGATATTGCCAGTGCCACCGCCTCATTTTCGAGCATAAATTTAATCAGGCCTTTTTCGGCTAAGGATATTCCCTCTGCTTGTTTTGTTAAATGGGTTGTAAGCGAAGAAATCGGTTGTTGGCTACTTCTTTTTTTAAGCCCTGCGAAGATTATTTCCTCATCCACTCTGAGTGTTTCAGCAACTTTTTTAATAAAATCCTGTTTTTGGACAGGATTAACTATCCTTGAAATAGTCGGGATAAGTTCCTCTAATACCTTTATTTTACCTGCGGTAGTATTAATATCCGCACCGCGACGCGATTGATTAAAACGATAGTCTAATAAATCCTTTGCCTCATCTATTACCTTCAAGAATTCTTGTTGCCCAAATCGGCTGACAAAATCAGCCGGGTCTATTTTTTCAGGTAAAGAGACTACCTTAACCATCATCTCCTGTCCCATCAACAAATCCAATCCTCGCAGGGTAGCCTGAATCCCTGCGGCATCCGGGTCAAATAAAACATAGACCTCCTCACAATATCTTTTTAATAATCTCACCTGGTCCTGGGTAAAAGCAGTCCCTGAAGTAGCAACTACATTTTCAAACCCTGCCTGGGATAACAAAATAACATCCATATATCCTTCGACAATAATTACCCTGCTTGTTTTACGAATAGCATCTCTGGCAAAATTTAACCCATAGAGGATTTTACCTTTTTGATAAATAGGTGTCTCAGGCGAATTTATATATTTAGGTAACGAGTCATCTAATACCCGTGCCCCAAAACCCACTATTTGATTGGAATGACTTATGATTGGGTAAATAACCCTGTTTCTAAATCTATCGTAATGTCCACCGCCCTTACCCCCTTCGCGGGGTAATATTAAACCTACTTCTTGAATCTTATCCCTCGAATACCCTTTTGAAGAAATCATATTTAATAGTTTATCCCAGGCGTCCGGGGAAAACCCAAGCCTGAATTTCTTTATCGTTTCATCGCTCAGTTTCCTTCCCCTCAGGTAATCTAATGCCTTTTTCCCTGACGGTGACCACAGAAATTCCTGGTAAAACTTAACCGCCAACTCATTGATTTTATAGAGGGTATCTTTTTCTTGAATTTGTTTAGAGCCAGAAACCTCTGGAATGGCAACACTACACCGAGCGGCCAAGCGTTTAACCGCATCGACAAACTCCATCTTTTCAACCTGCATCAGAAATGAATAAACATTTCCGCCTACCCCACAGCCAAAACAATGAAATATCCCTTTTCGTGGATTAACCGTAAAAGATGGGGTTTTTTCCACATGGAAAGGGCACAGCCCCTTATAATTTTCACCGCTTTTTTTTAAAAGAACATAGTCTGAGATTATCTCTACTAAATCCGTGCGATTTCTGACCTCTTCGATTATTTCCTCTGGAATAAATCCCGCCACACTATACCACCTTGTATAATTAAAAATTATGAAAGGAAGAAATATATGAATTGAAAATCATAAATTCTTTTCTTTTTCCTCAATTTTTAATTTTTAATTCATAATTTTTAATTACTCACCCCCCTTTATACAATTATACACTCATATTTTTGTTATGTCAAGTTATATTTTTGTGTCGGATGCGGATAACAAAAAAAGTGATATTTGCATAATTAGAATTACAAACCGTTCAGGTAGATAGATTGTAGGCATTCAGGCTGTAGG
>SBAY01000330.1 GCA_005239945.1 Nitrospira sp. | reverse complement strand
CCTTAAACCCCTCTCTTCCCAAAAACTTTTTAACCACAACTAATCTTTGGGATGTAATACATCCCAAAGATTAGTTGTGGTTAAAAAGTTTAGGAAAAGGGGAGTTTGAGGGGAAAAACCCTTTTCAAAGGGTTTTTCCCCTCAAAATATCCACTTCTTTAAATCATGGCTAAAAATTGGAGAATTTCTGTTGGTGTGTTTGCTAATCAATCATTAGGTTATAGCAGTTATTAGCCAAAACTTCCCATCGGATGCCCAAACTTGTTCGGGAAGAAAAACCTCAAACTCGAATACCTTTGTGCGGAAAATTTCGGATGAGAACTTTTGGCTAATAGGTGCTCTACGGACAAATTTTCCTTGACAACCAATCTTGTTTATAATAAAATAAAGTTATGATTAAAATCAAAAAATTAGTCGCCGATAAATTTAAACAACTAAAAGAACTTGAGATTACCTTCCCTGCACGAGGTAGTTTCCTTATCGAAGGATTGAATGAATCGGGGAAAAGCACCTTATTCGAGGCGATTTATTTCGGTTTATTTGGTGAGGCATTAGTTACTGAGGGAGGGCGTCACGGCTCCCTGGTTGACTTGATTGATTATCATTCTAAATATGCCTATTTAGAACTGCAGGTTGAGGTTCGGGAGAGAATATTAACCATTTCCAGGACCATAAATAGGGATGCACCCAACCAGTGGAAATTAAAAATTGGAGACGAGGAAATAACCAAAAATAATCCTGTTAATGAACGATTGATGTTAGAACTGGGTTTAGATGGGGATGCACTTTTGAATAGCTGTTTTGTCGAACAGAAAAAATTGGAGAAATTAGAAGGATTGACTAAACCGGAACGAGAAAAATCATTGATGAAATTACTTAATCTTGACCGCCTGTTAGAATTAGAATACAAATTCAAGGTCAAGGGCGAGGAGGAAAAAGACCTGCAATATAAACAACAAAAATTGGAATGGGTTAAATTGAGAAATATTGACCTACCGAAAATTACAAATGAAAAAAACAAGATAGACTTTAAATTAGAAATGCTCAACCTCCTTAAACTCAATCAAAAAATCAATGATGAAAAAAATAGCATAAAAAGGCTATTCAAAGCTATTACTCTTATTCAACCACAAAAAGTGGAGTTAGAAAAAAAGGTAGAAAGGCTTGAAGAACTAAAGAAAACTCAAAACCATCTTGAAAAACTAAGTTCTAATCTTACCCAGATTAAAGAGCAGGAAACCGAAATCAAGGCGATTAGAAAACAACTCGAAGAATTGGATGCCTTAAGTAAAAAAATCCCGGCAAAAGAAAAACTGATTGCCGACATCCTTATCCTGGGTAAAAGACTTGCCCGAATCAATAAATTAGAAGATAACCTTAAACTTGAAAAAGAAAATTTAATCTCCTTGGATAAAGAACTAGGGCGGGTAGAAAAGGTAAAAGCAAATATTGTGGTAGAGGAGGCAAAACTTAAACAAAAAGAAGAACATCTAAACTCACTTAGGGTTAAAGAAAATGTCCTGACCCAACAACTAAAATTAATCAATGGAAAGGAGGCATTAGAAAACTGGCGTCGGGCTAAACATACTTTGGATGCGATTGAAATGATTAATCAGAAAGAAAAAGAAATTCAGGCACAAAAAGCCATCAAAGAAGAAGAAAAGGACAAGACACAGGCTCTCTATAAAAGGAAATTATTTGTCGGCTTAGGACTCGGAATAATTTTAGTTATGCTCAGTCTACTCAGTGGTTCAGGAATTATCGGGATAATTATGTGGCTCGTTACTTCAGTTGTTGTCGGTGTTGGGGTTATCTATCTTAAAAAAACAAGGGATATTATTTCCATGCTCGGTCTTAAGCTAAGGGAATTAGAGAATGAAATCTTACGATTAGAAGGTCATCGCCAAAGCACTAAGGTTCAGACCCCAGGGGAACAAGATGAAACAAAATTAGTTGAGGCTGAAGACCAACTCCTTAAATTAAACTTACCTTTACCGGAAGGTATACATAAGGCAGATACCTTAATTACCGATTTGTCCGCAAAATTAGAGGGAGTTATTGTTGAAGAAATAAAGGAGAATTATTCTAAAATCACCCGTGAAATTGCCGGTCTAGAGGGTGCTATTTCCTCATCGAAAGGTATCATTGAGAATTATAAAAATGAATCAAACGAGCTCCAGGGACCAAAAATTCTCCAGGATAAAGAAAAGGCTGTCTTGCGTAAAGATAAACTAACTCGAATAATTAATAAATTCAAGCCGATATTGGAGAAAAAGGCAAAAGGGTCAGGGTTGGTTTTAGAACGGGAGAGATTATTAGGAGAATACAATAGATTGAAGACCGAGGTAACAAGGGATTTTCAGGATGTAGATAAAAAGGACCAACTTCTCCAAAAGATTGCGGAGAGAAATAGCATTATTAATAATATTACTCAAGAGATGAATACAATCTACACAGCCACTGCTCAAATCCCCCGCGGACTGACCTTAAAAGATTATGAGCGGCTGAAAAATAAGGTTTTGGGCGAAATTAAAGAGATTCAGGAAGAAATGACACTAAAGGAGCTCAAAGATTTGCAAAGCAAAATAGATGCCTATCGAGGTGAGATTAGCCTTAGAGAAAAACACCAAAAGGAATTAGAGACACAGAGGCAAAAATTTTCTCAAAAGGCGCTCAAGTCACTAAAATATGCCTCGGTAAGATTACAAAATGAGGCTGGACTTCTCAAACAAAAGGAAGAAATAGAAGCAAAAATCGGTTACCTTAAAACCCATCTGGATAAGTTATCTAAAGAACTACAGATTAAAGATGTTAAGATAGAGGTAGCCGAATGTGAAAAAGAGGTAATGGATTTAGAACAAACCCTTAAAATCCGCAGATATGCCCAACAAATCTTGTCGACTGCCAGAAACAATATGGTAGCAAAGGTCTTACCTAATACTATCAGAAATATGCAGAAGATATTACCACTACTTACCTGCGCTCGATACCATGACGCCGAAATTACTGAGGACTACAAAATTAAAGTCTGGGATGAGCGGGCGATGCGTTTGTGTGCTAAGAATATCTTTAGCGGCGGTACAAAAGACCAATTTTCCTTAGCCTTACGAATTGCCTTTGCCATTTCCACCTTACCGGAAGAGCGAGGTATTTCCCCTTCGTTTATATTTTTGGATGAGCCGTTAAGTTCGTTTGATGTCGAACGTTCCCAGGCACTTATCTATCTCCTAACCCAGGGTGAAATTATGCAGGCATTTGACCAGATATTTGTCATCAGCCATTCACAAATCCTTGACCCATCATTATTTAATTATTACATAAAAATGGACAATGGCAAGATAACAGAGCATAATTTGGGGTGAAGTGAAAACACAAGAAATTTTACTCCTTGAACCTTGAACCTACTGATAACTGCCCTAGTGCTCTATCACACCTCAACTGATGGATCATAATTACTGAACTATAGCCGTTCACACAACATTGAAATTAGAAATTGGAAAGTAGAAATTAGGAAAAGAGAGGAGAATCGTATCTATTT
>SBAY01000243.1 GCA_005239945.1 Nitrospira sp. | reverse complement strand
CTTAAATTATCCAAAATGGGCTATTTTTCGTTATCGCCTACATATGAAAAAAACTTTGTTAAAAAAACAACATCTTGCAAGTTTGTATTACAGATTACCACAGACGAATCTAAAGAGTAGAAAGCCTCGAGAGCATTACCCTTTCCTCTATTTTTTATTTTTTTTCTACATCCATCTGTGAAATCTGTGTAATCTGCGAATTAAATCTTGATTGCACAGATTGAAACCTTTGCTTTTAAAAGAATACCATAAAGGGTTAAAAATGTCAAGAAATTTTTGTTTGCAAATGAATATAAAATTTGATATAATACCTTTTAATGTCTAAAACCATATTTATTATAAAACTTTTCTTGTCCATATTCTCAGGCATACTTTTAGTTCTTGCCTTTCCTCCTTTCAATCTATCCGGATTAGCCTTTATTGGTTTAGTGCCTTTATTAGTGGCTTTAAAATTAGAAAAAGGTATCCTAAAAGGCTTTATTTTTAGTTTTCTGTCCGGGGTTATTTTCTTTGGAGGATTACTCTATTGGATAGCCGGGATAAAACTTTATCAGGTACCGTCATGGTTATTAATTATTAGCTGGCTGTTGATTGCCCTTACATTTGGCGGCTACTTCGGAATTTTTGGCTTGCTCATCAAATTCCTTGAGCCGAAAATGGGAACAGCAAAAAAAATAATCGCTGTCCCCTTTTTTTGGGTAACCCTTGAGTTAATTCATTCTGTTTTCCCGTTAGGTGGCTTCCCCTGGGGCATTTTAGGTTACTCCCAGTATCAAAATCTTATGCTTATTCAAATCGCCGATATTACCGGTGTTTTCGGTATTTCTTTTTTGATTCTTTTTGTCAATTCGAGTATTTTTGCTACCTTCCTATCGATATTTCAAAAACCGGTAAAGAGACCACTAACTCAATCACCTATCCCTCGCCATTTTCAGATTCCTTTTGCCTTGCACCTTTGTCTTTTGAGTCTCGTGGGTTGCTATGTTTATGGATTTATGGTCATGCGCAAGGAATTACCCGCACCTGATTTAAAGGTAGCGATTATCCAGAGTAACATCGGGATAGAGAAGAGTTGGGACTGGAGTATCAGTCAAGAGAAGATTCTGCAAAGTCTAATTTCTCTGACCAGAAAGACAAAAAGTCAACACCCTTCTTTAATCATCTGGACTGAAACAGCTGTTCTCGATTCACCTAAACTCTTTAGCCCTTTAAGATACAAGCTATCTTCTCTATCAAAGGATGTGCAAACCAATTTACTTGTTGGTGCTCCTCATATTGAATTTAAAAACACAAAAACTCAGTATTATAATAGTGCCTTTTTGTTTTCAGAGACAGGCGAGATAACTAAACGGTATGACAAGATACATCTTGTTCCCTTTGGAGAAATGCTTCCTTTAGAAAATATTTTACCCATGGTAAGAAATTTATTTCCACAGGCGGGGTATTATTCACCTGGTAAAGAATTAACTGTATTTCAAAATCCGGCAAGGTTTAATGTCCTTATCTGTTTTGAGGGAATATTCGGTGATTTAACAAGGCGATTTGTAAAAAATGGTGCACAATTTATAGTTAATATAACTAATGATGCTTGGTCTCGAGTGCCTGGTTCTTACTATCAACATTTTACTATGGATACCTTTCGGGCAATAGAGAATAAAACCTATTTTTTAAGGGCAGGCAATACTGGTATTTCTGCGGTTATTAGCCCTTATGGTCATATCAAGGAGATTCTGGATATAGGTAAAGAAGGGATAATTATCTCCAAAATTTCACCTATGAATAAAAATACATTTTATACAAGATTTGGGGATATATTTGCTTATTTCTGCTTTATGGTAAGTCTATCATTAATATTTGGAGGAAGATTAGTTAGGGTCAGATGAGCCTTATTTGTAACCGTTCAGGTTGTTTAGGCTATAGGCTGTAGACTGTTAGCTATTGAGTATTGATGACCCAAAATCTTCTCGTTTTCCCTGTTTTTGAGTCGCCATCAAAACCGCGGTTATCAAATTCCCTGAGTTTCATATCATCTCACCTACCTCCCCTCCGCCCTACAGCCTGAATGCCTACAGTCTATCTACCTGAACGGTTACGAATTAATTGTCCTGGTTCCACCTATCCTTCCCGGGGTCTAATGTCCCCTACCCCATCATAAATAAAGTCTGCTGTATAATCCCTTTTGTTGTAAGAGTTCATGATGGGTGCCTAATTCAACTATTCTGCCTTTATCCACCACCGCAATTTTATCGGCATTAATGACTGTAGATAGTCGATGGGCGATAACAATGGTTGTTTGATGCCGCATAATTTCAGTTAAGGCTGTCTGAATTAATGTTTCTGACTCGGAATCTAAAGAAGAGGTTGCCTCATCCAGGATTAATATTTTTGGTTTGCGAATAATAGCTCGGGCAATAGCCAATCGCTGTCTTTGGCCACCGGAGAGTTTCACCCCCTGCTCACCTATTTGTGTTTCATAGCCATCAGGCAGATTAGTGATAAATTCATGGGCATTAGCCGCCTTAGCGGCAGAAATTATTTCACTCTCACTCGCATCAATTTTGCCATAAGCAATGTTTTCCCGAATTGTCCCGCTAAATAAAATAATCTCCTGTGGTACTACCCCTATTTGTTGTCTAATGCTTTGAGTTTTAATCTCCCTGACATCATAGCCGTCTATCATTATCTGGCCGGAATCAGGGTCATAAAGCCTGGTAATGAGATTAACGATAGTTGTCTTCCCATTACCGGAAGGCCCTACCAGAGCTAACACCTCTCCCTGATTAACCTCTAAATTAATTCCTTTCAGGATTAATTCATCCCCATAGCTAAAATAGACATCTTTAAATTCTACCTTACCCAAAATAGGGGATAATTCCTTTGCTTGAGGATGTTCTGCAATTTTAATTTCTAAATCTATTACCTCGAATATCCGTTCAGATGCCGCCAGAGCCTGTTGAATCAACAAATTCAAATCTACCAATTTCTTGATCGGGGAAGACATAGAGGCTAAATAAAGTGCAAAGGCAATTAAATCCGCTATCGTTAAAATACCTTTCAGGACCTGGTAGGCACCAAACCAGATAATTGCCAGGGTGCCGACGGTACTAAAAAAATGTACTAACGGAGCAGATGCGGCGGTGATTTTTACCCTTTTTAGAAAGGCATTAAAATATCTCTTGTTCACCTCCTTAAACCTATCTTTCTCATAGGACTCCATACCAAATACCTTGATTACATGAATACCAGAGATAATCTCTTGTAAGACTGCTGATACATCAGCTATTTTACCTTGAATTTTAAGGGTTGTTTTTTTCATCTTTTTGCCTAAGATAAAGATAGAAAGGGCAATAAACGGTATGACAACAAGAACCAAAAGGGCTAATTGCCAATTAAGATAAAAGGCAATAGAAATTGCACCTAATAAAACTAAAGGTTCCTTGAGCATATGAATCACACCAAAAACAACAAAATTCTCTAATAAAAATATATCATTGATAATCCGGGACATTATTTGGCCTGTCTGGGTATCTTTGTAGAATTTTAAAGGTAAGAACATAAGGTGCTCAAATATCTCATTACGAAGGGTATAAATCATCTTCTGACCAATATAACCCATAAGGAAGTTTTGTCCATATTGAGCCAGAGTCCAAATAAAGACAGTAACAAAAGCCGCCAGCAGAGTCAAGTTTAATTGCAAAATATTGTGTGTCGATAAGGCATTAGCCAGGATAACCTTGATAAACCAGGGTAAGGCTAAGGTAGTTATGGCAACAACAAGCATACAAATTATAGCAAAAAATAGTTGCCGCCTGTAAGGAATAACATATTTTATCAAGCGTTTATATAAAGACATCTTTGTTTAGTCCTCCAATTTAAAAGAAATGGTTTGAGGAGTCGAGGGTTAAATCAGGCATCAGACATTAGATTTTTTAGTCTATGGTCTCTAGTGCTCTGTCACACCTCAATTGATGGATAAACCTTTAGAAAGAAGGTTGAGGTTAAGGTTAAGGTTAAGGTTGAGAAGGAGAGAAGGAAGGAGATTTTTCTCTATCTTCTCAACCTTAACCTCAACCTTACTCATCAAATCACCTGTGACAGAG
>SBAY01000005.1 GCA_005239945.1 Nitrospira sp. | reverse complement strand
GTCCTTAAATTATCCAAAATGGGCTATTTTTCGTTATCGCCTACATATGAAAAAAACTTTGTTAAAAAAACAACATCTTGCAAGTTTGTATTACAGAGTAGCCACAAAGTTCACAAAGGTTTTAATCAATTAGAAGCAAAACACTTCCTTGTCTTTGTGTCCTTTGTGAATTCCTCCGTGCTCTCTGTGGTTTCTTTCATATTTTATTCGACACTCCCCTACAGGCTATATTCAATCCCATCAACAGGAATGCAGGTAGCAACAAAGGCGACCCCACCTCCTATCTCTTTGGCCATAGAGACTGCATACCTGCTCTTTCCACTCTGGCCACCACCAGTGATGAAAACAATCATTTCACAGCAGGAAACCCTATCTTTGCTCCAATATAGAAGGAGCGACGATTGGTGTTGTAGCCTTTTACCTCTTCATATTCCTCATCAAATAGGTTCTCTACGCGGCCGAATATGGAAAACCTGTCTGTCAAGTTGTAAGAGGTGTTCAGGTTGACCAATTCATAAGAAGGAAGTGTAATCTGACCGATATCCTTTCTTGTGCCAATATGTATCCAGGAGAGGTTGATATTGGCTTTTTTAGGAGAATAGCAGAGATTAAAACCAGATTTATATTCTGGCCTTCTGAGAAGTGGAAGGCCTGTAGCTTTATCCTCTGTATGGGTATAGGTGTAGTTTGCCTCAAATGTTAGATTGTCAGTGGGTCTGACATGAAGAAGTGTTTCGACTCCATCTGTCTCTGCTCTGCCGATATTTTTGTATTTCCATGTGACAAAATCATAATCTACCATATTTTTGAACTTATTTTGGAAATAGGTGCAACCAATCAATGCCCTTTTTCCTATCTCTTGCTCAATGCTAAGTTCATAGCCTGTTGATTCGTCTGGTTTAAGGTTTATATCTCCATAACTTGAGTAGAGTTGAAAGAGCGATGGGGCCTTAAATCCAGTGGCCCAACTCGCCCTGATTTGGGTCTTTTCAACCTTGCTAAGACAAGAAACCCTATATGTCATCTTCTCACCAAACCTTGAGTGATCATCCAACCTTGCTCCAGCAGAAAGGTCAATATTCTTTCTCTTCAACTCTCCCTGAAAATAGTATCCCGTATTATCCTCTTTTTCCTTTTTGAACTCGCTGGTATAAGGACCCCATGCACCATCTGAATGGTAATAAGATTCTCCCTCTTCTTCTTCGTATTCGACTCCATAGATAAAACCAAAATCAACTGGATTTGTCGAAAGAGAGATGTTCTCCTGCCAGGCAATCTTCATGTTACTTCCTTTATACCAATCAGTTGACCAGTCAAGGGGTTCTGTGATATCTGTTCCATCATCATTCCCTCTTTTTATCTTAAAGAGCGAAAGGATTATCTTATCTTTCCGCCATGAGGTCGAAGCCATATCCACCTCTCCTTTTAAGGCCAAGCTTTCACTATTGCTCGTAAAATTGGGATCATCATCTGATGCTCCATCGTCAATGTCAAAGTCTGCCTCGTTGTAATGGGCCAAAAGATTGATATTGACATTCTCAGAAGGAGTAAATCCAAAATTACCCAAGACAGTGGTGCTGCGATAATCATCTTCCTCTGTGCCACCTGCTGCCTTGGAGATGCCGTCAGAGTCTTGGGTGGCAGCTGAAAAGTTGTAGTTGAAAGGGCCTTCTGCTCTGCTCATTTCAATCATTTTTTGCTTGGTCTTATGTTTGCCTTCCGTAGCTGACATAGAAAATGCTGATTTTTCTCCTTTTCTGGTGATGATATTAATCACCCCACCTATTGCATCAGAGCCATAGAGGATTCCCTGTGAACCTCGGACTATCTCAATCCGTTCAATGCCTGCTGTTGAGAGATGACCAAAATCAAACCCCCTGCCTGCTGAAATAGGGTCATTCATCTCTACCCCGTCGATCATTACTAAGGTATGTTCTGATTTTGCTCCGCGCAAGAAACAGGATGCCCCACCGCCAAAGGCTCCGGTCTGAGCAATATCAAGCCCGGGCACACCTCGTAAAACCTCAATCACGCTCGCAGCTCCAGAAGCCTCAATCTCCTCTCTGGTAATCACTGTGACAGAAACAGGGGTATCCTTTACCTTCTCCGCTATCCTGCTTGCTGTCACCACTACCTCATCTAACTCAAATATGGTTACATTTTCTTCACCCAAAACAGGACTTACCGCCAGCCCTAAAATTAAACTTACTAACAAAGTAATTACTCTTATCATTTTTTTTCCTCCTCTCGAGAATATTTTCCAAAACAGGCAATCGTCCGGGCTCACTTTCAGACATCAGGCATCAGACTTCAGACGCCAGACACGAAAACTCCTTAATTTTTGGTTTGTTGTCTAAAATCTGTTATCCATAGTTTGTAAGTATTACCGTTGCGGGGCAGCACCTTGAATCTCACAAGGACTTCCTTTACCTATCCGGTTGAATGACTAAACTCACCTCTCTTCTTTGAACAAAATTCTAATCTACACCAACACAATATTTCATCACCTCCTCTTTACCTCCTAAAAAGCAAAAAATCCTTAACAGCTTTTTAAGCCATTAAGGATTGCACCCAGTTTCTTCATCCTGGACATCGCCTCTTCTTTACCATCGAAGATAAAAGCGACATACAATATAGGTAGGTCTTCTGACTTATGGTTCAACCTACTCCTCACGCCTTCCCATTTAGCTTCAGCCAAACAGTGGCAAATTGTGAGTTTCGTCCCCAAATACAGCGGCGGGACCGTGATGGATTTTCACCATCTTCCCTATTAAACCTTAAAAATTAAGGTGCCTATATTAGCATATATTTCATTATTAAGAAATATTATACCATAGCCTTCATAATTTGTCAACTTTTTTTTGGTGTCTGAATCACATGGTTTCTTTAATTGAAACTATTTACTTAACCTGAAGTGTAACGAAGGGAAAAGGGAAAATAGAGGGAAAATGGGAAAAAAGATTTTACCACCAAGAACACAAAGTAGACACAAAGTTCACAAAGTTTTTTAATTTATTCTTTGTGTCCTTTGTGAATTCCTCCGCGTCCTTTGTGGTTAATTTATTTCCCCCTTTTTCCAGTTTTTCCGTTTTCCCTTACTTACACAATGCTATTGTTTCAGATGAGTAAAGTGTTACCTTTAACTATGCTGGAGATACTTTCTGCTTTTATCTCGTCTAATGAATAATATCTTCCCCCTAAGATATGGGAAAGTTCCTGCAATCTTCCCAGACGGACAAATCCTGTTTCTGTATCTATGACAAGGGATTTTATCCCTGCTTCTTTTATTCGACAAGCTATTGCCTTTGCTTCTTCAAATGGCTTATTATCCTTTTTTATGCTCACATTTGCCTTGCCATCTGTAACTAACACCATTAGTGTTGCCAGTCGTTCATTCTTCCTCAATTCTTTTTGGATGATTTCAAGCCCTAATTGTAAACCAGAAGAAAGCGGGGTCTTGCCACCGGTGGGCAATTCAGATAACCTCTCATTCGCAAACTCTACGCTGTTTGTCGGAGGAAGTAAAATCTCTGCTCTATCTTGTTTGAAACCAACCATACCTACCCGGTCCCTTTTCTGGTAGGAGTCAATAAGTAAAGAAAGAATAGCCCCTTTAGCGGCTACTATTCGTTGATTCGCTCCCATTGAGCCTGATGAATCTACCACAAATAATACCAGATTGCCAACCTTTTTCTCCCTTACCTTTTGTCGAATATCTTGCCGTTCAATAATCATCTCCTGACCCCCGACCCCTGACCCCTGACC
>SBAY01000144.1 GCA_005239945.1 Nitrospira sp. | reverse complement strand
TCATTCTTGACTCCTTTTTAATGTTCATTAAAGTATATATCATTTCATCGATTTTGTCAAAATATTTTTTAGAGGCTCTTCAATTCAGACATTAGACTATAGACATCAGACATCAGACTTTTCTATATAGGAAATTATAGTCCCTGAAGTGTCTTCTCCTAAGTCTAATGTCTGAATTAAACTTATCAAACAAGAAAACTTGAAGTGCCATGAGGAAAAGAAATATATCTTCTATTAGTATTGGCAGGCCAATCTTTCTACTATGGTTAGTACCGAAACAACCACATTCAATATCCAATCCCCGCAGGAGGGCTATCCCTGTTGCTAAAATAAAAATAGTCAGCAAACAAAGAATAATCAAACTACTGCTTTTATTCTGAAAACCTGCTATCAGAAGTAATCCGGCTACAAATTCAATCCAGGGTAGAACTATGGTAAATAGATTTATAGCAAAATTTGGCAAGAGGTCATAATTACTGATTATTTCAGCAAACTCTTCTGGCTGAATAATTTTGTCCACACCTGACCAAATAAAAATCGTCCCTAAAAATAGACGAAAGAGTGTAACCATATATTTATTGGTAAGAAATTTCCAGATGGAGTTGAACATAAATTTACCCCTTTACCCCTTTTTGTTAGACGATTTTTCTTAATATTTCTCTGTGTTCTCTGCAGTGAAGTATTCCTTAATTTAATTCTTAACCCAGGCTGACCAACCACCTGAAAAGACCTTAACATTGCTATGTCCAAGCAGGGTAAGATTTTCTGCTACCAGCAGACTACTTTTACAACCCCCTCCCCCACAATAAACAATTATTTCCTTTTCTATGGAATTGTGAAGAAGAGTCGCCTGATAATAGGCTATTTCAAAATTATTATATGGCAGATTAATTGCTCCATCGATATGCCCTTTGTCAAATTCTTCCTTTGTCCTGGCATCAACTAAAATAACTCCTTGGCGAAGTTTTATTTTTACCTCTTCTAAGGATACTTGTGGATAAATTAATTTGGGTGGTCCTGAAAAAAGATGAATCTGTGGATTGAAAATCCTATTATATGTAATTCCTAATAAAGCACTTATTAGACAAATAAGAGCCGCTTTGTAAATAACTTTTCTCATTTTTCTCGTTGAATATCCTTATTTGATAGAATATCAGCTACTATCAATACTGTGGTCGTTGGAGTAAGAGAACTGTTAGTTGTAATAGTTATATACTCAGAAAACCTACCTTCAGGGGCATTCTTGTTAAGAGTAACCTGCACAATCGTTTCTTTCTTAGTAATTTTCAGAATTCTTGAGGTTATAAACTTTGAGGAAGGGATTATCTCTGTTACCTTTAATGGATGTTGAGAATTAAAAGCAATTCGCAATTTCTTTGATATATCTTTGTTCTGCGTTACCCGTCCAAAATTCAGAACCCTGGGGATAATATTTACCTCAGGTATAACCTCTCCAGCAATAGTTAGGGTAACCATTGGGGTATCAGGGTCATTCAAGTAGATTGTAATTAGTGTGGTTATTTCGTCCCTTTTTTCAGTTGAATCAAAACTAACCATTATTTCTCCTAATTCATTAGGTAGGATTTTTTTCTTTGAAGCCACAACCTCAGTGCAGTCACAAGGTATCTCTATATCCTTGATAACTAATGTTTGTTGTCCTATATTCTTGAATTTGTAAATGTGGGTTATTTTTTCTCCCTGTCTTATTTGCCCAAAATTATAAGTTTCTTCTTCGAATTGAATAACAGGTTTCTTTTCCTGGGTAAAAACTTCTTTAACATTTAAAGCCATCAGTATCCCCACAGACAAAAAAGATATAAGAAAAAGATTGAGATGCGTATAAAATTTATTATTCATGGATATCACTTTGTTTAAATTTAGTGTCTATCCGAAAAGTTGGAAGCCCGTACTTGTTCGGGACATTTTCCCTAAACCAAGTTGAGGCATCCGTTGAGGCATCCATTGATTTTTCAGATAGGTTCTTAGAAATAACCAAGCGAGCTAAAATTTGAGTAAGTTGGTCTATGTTTTTCCCTGAAAGTGCAGAAATAGCCACACTCCGAGGAGTTTTATTTACTAATTTTGAGACTTGATTCAAATTGTCTAATAAGTCAATCTTATTAAATGCGGTTATCATTGGTGTAGAGGTAGCATCTAATTGTTTTAACACGGTTTGCACTGCCGCCATCTGGGTTTCTAAAAATGGGCTTGAGACATCAACTACATGCAAGAGTATATCCGCAGATTTTACCTCTTCTAATGTCGCCTTGAATGAATCAACTAAATGATGTGGTAAATTCTGGATAAAGCCAACGGTATCTATCAAAAGTAATTCCTTCTTATCAGCAAGTCTGATTTTAGAAATTTTGGTGTCTAATGTAGTGAATAGCCTATCCTCAATCCTTGTTTCTGTTTTGGTTAATGTCTTTAATAAGGTTGATTTACCGGCATTAGTGTAGCCGACAATAGCGGCAATCGGGAATTTTCTGCGTCCCTTTCGTTGTTCTGCCCTAACCTTAGCTACCTTGCGAATATCCTTTTGCAGGTGGCTAATCCTTGTTTTGATTCTGCGGCGGTCATATTCTAACTTTGTTTCCCCGGGGCCAACAGTCCCAATTCCACCACCCAATCTTGACAGGACAAGCCCTAAGCCTATCAATCTGGGTAAAAGATAATTTAACTGGGCTAATTCTACCTGAAGTTTTGCCTCGGCCGTATGTGCCCGTTTAGCAAATATGTCTAAAATTAATTCTGTGCGGTCAATAGTTCTTATGCCTATTGCCTGTTCTATGTTCCTGACCTGACTTCCGGTTAGGTCGTGGTCAAAGATAATCAATTGAGCCTTGTTTTGCTCGGCGATTTGTTTCAGTTCCTCAATCTTACCTTTACCAATATAGGTAGTTATATCTGGTGCGGTTCGATTTTGCTTAACCACATCACAGACAATTGCCCCAGCACTTTTAGCCAGGTTGGCTAATTCATCTAAAGAATAATTGAATTCATTCTCATTTATCCTTGGCATTTTTACACCTGCCAGGATTGTTCTTTCGCTAATCAGTGAACACCTTCCTTATAAGTAATTATAAAAAGGGTTTAAGGGTTCAAGTGTGGGAGAATTCAAGAAAGAAATTTTTTATCTTCCTTCGCCCCCTTGGACACTTGACCCCTCAAATCCTATCTTGCAAAACTCTTTTCCACATTTCCCTTTTCCCCTTATTACACATCAAGAATCTTTTAGTGCATTTTTGTTAGTTCAACTTAGGCCTCAACTTGGGCCTTTACTTGGGCAAATTCCTGTCCCATTAGGGACAAAATATTTATAGCCAGCCAATTCCCCAAAATATACAAGTCCCGTTAGGGACGTAATATTATTCTCCAATATCTTTTAAAATAAATCGCTCGTTATATTCGATATTAAATCGCTCTAATAATTGAATATATTCTTCTCGAAATGTCTTCTTTTTGTGATGTTCCTGCTGATTTATGATATATTTCACTACCTTGTCAATTTGAGAATAGGAGTATGAGAAAGCACCATAACCAGACTGCCATGCAAATTTCCCTTGTATAATGCCTTTTTCATTAATCCATTTCGATGAACTGCCTTTGATGTCTTGCAATAAATCAGGGATTAATTGGTGAGGTTTATAACCGATGAAAATATGTATATGATTCGGCATACCGTTTATGGCAATTAATTTATGTTTATTATTTTGGACGATACCTGTAATATATTTATATAGTTCATCTTTCCATTCCGGATGAATTAGCGAATGTCTATCCTCAACTGCAAATACGAATTGAAGGTATATTTGTGTGTATGTGTTAGCCATATCTTCTTTGTATCTCCTGTTTCGTCCCTAAAGCTATAAATATATCGTCCCTA
>SBAY01000025.1 GCA_005239945.1 Nitrospira sp. | reverse complement strand
TCTTGGGGAAAGGGGAAATTGTATTCAACAATATTATAGAAAATAAATTAAAAAAATTCTTGACTTTTATATGGTAGTCTGAGGGATTACCCTCTTATCAAAATTTTCCTTGACATCCTTCCATAATTGTAGTAAAATTATAACTGGAAAATGAGTAAGATAATCTTAGTTCTTGGAGGAATTCGCTCGGGTAAAAGTCAATTTGCCTGCCAATTAGCTGACCGATTAAGTCAAAAGGTAGCCGTCATAGTTACCTGTATCCCTCAAGATGAGGAAATGAAGGCAAGGATTAAAGAGCATCGGCTAAAAAGACCAGCACACTGGCAAACCATAGAGGCACCAAAAGAAATCAGACCACATTTGCCAGAGAAAGAGGTAATTCTGATTGACTGTCTGAATATATTTATCTCTAATTTATTGTTAGATGGGCTAACTTCCGCGACTATTTTAGAAAAAATCTCCTCTTTAACCGAAGAAATCAACAAGAAAAAGGGTGGTTGGGTGATAATCGTCTCTAACGAGGTAGGCTCATGCCTTGTTCCCACAAATAAGTTAGCCAGGGTATTCACTGATTTATTGGGTAAAGCCAATCAAATTATGGCCAATTGTGCCAATGAGGTCTATCTTTTAGTCGCTGGTATACCGGTAAAAATCAAAGGAAACAATGTCTAATGTTTGAATTTAAAATACAGGAGGAAAGACAATGATTCAGGCAACAACAATATTAGCCGTAAGTTGTAACGGTAAAGTAGCCTTAGGTGGTGATGGTCAGGTAACTATTGCCAATACCATTATGAAACATAAGGCAAAGAAGATAAGGCGGATGTATAATGACAAGGTGTTAGCCGGGTTTGCCGGGAGTGTGGCCGATGCCTTTACCTTATTTGCCAAATTCGAAGGGAAACTTGAGGAATACCGAGGGAATTTACCCCGCGCCGCCGTAGAATTAGCCAAAGAATGGCGGACAGATAAATTCTTGCGCCGCTTAGAGGCATTATTAGCCGTAGCCGATAAAGACCATTCCCTGGTTATCTCAGGTAATGGTGAAGTAATCGAGCCAGATGATGGGATTGTGGCCATTGGTTCTGGTGGTCCGTATGCCTTAGCCGCTGCCCGTGCCTTAGTTAAATATACCAGTTTAACCGCTAAAGAAATCGTTGAAGAGGCATTGAAAATCACCTCCCAGATCTGTATCTATACCAATGACCAGATAAATGTAGAAGAACTATAAAAAAAGGCATTCTATAAGGTCTTATATGTCCTATAGGTCCTATTTAATAAAAACAACTTGCAAAAAACAAGATTTAAGTGTATAATAATTAAAAATTAAAAATTAAAAATTGAGAATTGAGAATTAAAAATTGAGAATTATTTTCTCCTTCCTCAATTTTTAATTTTTAATTTTTAATTATACGAGGAGGTATGAAAAATGTTAAGAGTTTTACGCAAAAAGGCTAAACCAATATTCTGGATAGTCATTGGCACTTTTGTAGCCATGATATTCCTTTCCTGGGGAATGAACTTTGGGGGGGAATACTTTCGCCCACAAATAGCTACGGTAGATGGGAAAATTATCTCACCGACTGAATTTCAGGAAGCCTATGGAAATTATCTGGATAACCTTAAAAAGGCCTATGGAGAGGATTTTGATACGGAAAGTATCCCTGATTTAAGAAATAAAGTCGTCGAAGGGCTCATCCAACGCCATATCCTGATGAATCAGGCTAAAAAATTGGGGATAAAGGTAAGTGCCGAGGAATTACAAAAAGAGATTATAGGGTCTTTTGAGGATACCAACACCTACAATCAATATGTCCAGGGTGTCCATCCGCTTTGGTGGAAGATGAAAGAACAGGAGGCATTTCGGAATATATTGGTTAACAAGACAAAGAATTTAGTAATCAACCAGGTTAAAGTTACCAATGCCGAATTAAACAACTATTATCAAAAGGAGTATGAATCTGCTCATCTTAAACAGATATTGATAGACCCAAATCAATTTGTCCCCTTTAGCGAGGTAGAAAAATACTACAAAGAAAATGTCGAGGATGAGTTTATGAAACCTGGTAAAGTCAGGGCAAGTCATATTCTCTTAGCTGTGCCTGAGGGTGCCCCGGCTGACCAGGATGCGGCGGCTCGCACCAAAATCGAGGGTTTGCTTAAACAGGCAAATGAAGGGGCAGACTTTGCTGCCTTAGCTCAACAAAATTCTAATTGCTCCAGCCGCGAAAGGGGAGGGGATTTAGGTTATTTCGGTGAAGGAGATATGGTGCCTGAGTTTGAAAAGGCGGCTTACAAACTTGAGAAAAAAGGTGATATCAGCCCGATTGTCAAAACTAAATTCGGCTATCATATCATTAAATTAGAGGATAAATTGCCGGATGAACCAAGATTATTAGAAGATGTTGAGGATAAGATTCGTGGATTTTTAGTGGATAAAAAGGCAGACAAACAGGCTCGTAAACAGGCAAACAAGATAGTTAAAGAATTGAAACAAGGGGCTAATTTCGAACAAATGGCTCAAACCTATTCCCATGCAAAAAGTGGGAAAAAGGGTGGCGACTTAGGTGTCATACCGAAAAGATTTCTCAACCTTGATGACCTCGGCACACAAACCATTAAATTCATTGCTGAAGAGGTAGGGATAGCCGGTGTGGTGATAAATCCCGATTTCTCAGAGAAGGCTTTTGAATTAAATGAGGGAAAAATCAGTGATGTCGTCAAAACCTCCTTGGGCTATCATATTATCAAAATGGAGAAAAAGATAGCCCCTACGGCCGAGGATTTTAAAAAGGAACATAGTCGGGTATTGATTAATTGCTTATATGAAAAAAAACAAAAGGTATCTGATGATTGGTATGCCTCCCTCAAAACTAAGGCAAAAATTATTAAGAGTATGGAATAAGAGGGGGAATAAGATATACAAGCAGTTCTTAAGAGACAAATAGATGAAATAACAGAGGATGAGCTTAAAAATATCTTTTATAGAGATTATCTAAGAAGACTTACTCGCTACCGAATGACAAATGATTTCTATAGAAAGGAATATGGTATGGATTTTAAGAAATTCGAGAAGGAAAATATTGTAGAAAAGCAGGGTTATACCTTTAAAGTCGAATCTAATGCTCTGGAATGAAAACTTGCAATTGATGGAATAAGAACCGTTAAAAAGAAACTGGATGTTACAGGTTATCCATTAAGTATGTTTGGCTCATTGGGATGATGATGGCTGGTCTATAAATAGGCTTGAAAAACAAACAAAAATGACAGAGAAACAGATTAAAGAAAATATTGAAGCCTATAGAATAATGGAAGAGCAATATCTTCCAACCCATAGAGACGACCCAAATGAAGTGAGCAAATTCAGCTATTTTGTAGAATATGTAAAAGATAAAAAAATGCAGAAATCAATAGAGAAGAGTTCAAAAGACATTAAAGATTTTTGTGATTGGGTTGCCGATAAAGAAAAAATACCAACTGGTCAAGATGTTAGAAGACTACGAGACATTTTTGATAACGAAGACATCAAGAATGCCTTTATTGATAAAGGATTTAATGCTGCTATGCAGATACTTGAATTTAAAAAACCACATCTCGTATCTTCCTTTTATAAATCTATAGAAAATGTTATTGAAGGATTGAAAGAAATAAATACACAAGAGCTTGATGAAATCATTAACGAAGATAATAGCGAAAAAGAAAAAATGATTAGAGAACTGGCAGAATGGAGTCAAAAGGTCGTTAAATATATTGAAAAGGAAAAGAATGGCATCAGAAAAGCATAATTTTATCGTAGCTGCAATTGCCAGAAAAATAAGGCAAGATGGGTTCAGAATTATATATTTAGACGGAAAATATCAGGATATTAATACAAAGAAGTTTGATATTCCACCCAAAATCATAAATCACAAGCCAGATGTTATTGGGGAGAAAGAGGGTATATTTTTCTGTGTAGGTGAAGCTAAAACTAGAAACGATATTTTCTCTGAAAGAACAAAAAATCAAATAACTGATTTCTTTACAATTGTAAGATTAAATTCTGGAAATAGATTAGTTATAGGAATTCCATTGAATGCTAAAAAAGATTTAGAAAATTTATTGTTAAAATTAGGACTTGCGAATCAAAAACAAATTGAAATAATTTATATCCCTGAGGAACTTTTACCTTATGAAGAAGAAATATAACTTTAACTATAGTCCAAAGACAAAGCCATTTCCACATCAAGTAGAGGCGATTGAATATATTACAAGTAGGGTAAGTATCCCTCTTTTTGATGAACAAGGACTTGGAAAAACAAAAATAGTAATCGAAGCATTATGTAATAATATGGAACAAGGAATTATAGATGGTGCATTGATAATATGTAAGAAACTGAACTTTTGCGTTTTTCTCTCAAGCATTGATTTTGCTTAAGATTATCTCTTCTCTGCCGATATATTTATCGGGAGGGAAGAAAAAATGCCTATT
>SBAY01000135.1 GCA_005239945.1 Nitrospira sp. | reverse complement strand
TCCTTCCCTATGATGCTATAACTTAATTATAGCCAGGGACACCCATAAAGGTCAAGAGAAATATTGATAATGGTGTTAGTTTGGTCGCGTCGGCTGGTGAAAGATGGGATGTCGCTACGCTCCATCCCATCTTTCACCAGCCATACCATTACACAGTTATCTATATTACTCAATTATAAACATCAATATAACATATTATACGAGGAGGAATAAAAGATGAACACCTTTTCTTTTCTTGTTTTTGGGATTTTATTGGTCAGTTTTGCTGGACTTATGACTTTTCTTGTTTGGTACGGTGACTATCAAGAAGCAAAAAAACAGCAAAAACAATCCCCTACTAAATAATAAGTAAGCATTCAGCTATCAGGTGTCAGGCTTTAAGAGGGATACCACTTAACTGCCCATTACCTTTCTTCTGACGGCAATTACAGCTTGGCCGAGCGAAATCCCACCGTCATTTGTGGGCACCTTTGCATGAAAAATGACACTAAACCCTTCTTCCTTGAGCCGTGGTTTGAGCCTTTCTGATAAATAACGGTTTTGGAAGACACCACCGGATAATGCTACCTTGTTTATCCCGGTTTTATCCCTCATCCTGCGGCAGATTTCCAATGTCCAACCAAGCACTGTATTATGAAACCTGGCGGAGATAACGGATAAATGTATCCCGCAGTCCATGTCACAAACAATATCGATAATGGTTTTTGTTGGGTCTATAATCAGGACATTTCCCTCTCCATAGATTTCAAACTCATACCCACTGTTTTCATCTTCATCGGCAATCATTTCCAGTTCGATAGCCGCCTGAGCCTCATAATTAACCTTATCCCTAAGACTAAGAATGCTGGCTACCGCATCGAATAAGCGGCCAGCACTTGAAGTCAGCGGTGAATTTATCCCTTGTCTGAGCATCTTCATGATGAAGGAGGTTTTCTCGTCTCCCCACCTTTTTAAAAAACGAGAGGGGATTGCCTCACCATATACCGAATGAAGGTAACTAACCGCCATTCGCCAGGGCTCCTCAGTTGCCTTATCGCCACCTGGCATAGGGATATATTTAAGGTGTGCCACCCGCTCAAAGCCAGAATAATCTGTTAGCATAAATTCACAACCCCACACATTACCGTCAGTTCCATATCCCGTTCCATCCATAGCCACGCCAATTACCTTTTCATCTATACCGTTTTCAGCCAGGCAGGCGGCAATATGGGCATGGTGGTGCTGGATAGGCTGAAGGCTGAAGGCTAAAGGCTGAAGGCAGGAATATTCTCGGGCAAATTTAGTGCTGAGGTAATCAGGATGCAGGTCGTGGGCAATTATCTCCGGCTCAATCCGAAATAACCTTTTGAAATGCGCGATACTTTCTTTATAATAGTTCAGCGTCTCATAATTCTTCAGGTCACCCATGTGTTGAGAGAGAAAGGCATAATTGTCCTTAGTCAGACAAAAGGTATTTTTAAGTTCTGCCCCAACAGCCAGTATTTGCCCTAAGTTAAATTTCAGGACAATAGGTAAAGGGACATATCCCCGACTGCGTCTGATTATTGACTCTTTCGAATCAATAACACTGGTTACTGAATCATCGCAACGATTATGAATATCCCGCTCATGAACCAGGAGATAGTCAGCCATACCCTTAAGTTTTTCAATAGCCTCCTGGTTGTCTTTAGTTAACGGTTCCTCAGAGGAATTACCACTGGTCATAACCAGGGCAACGCCCTGAAATTCTGCCAGCAGAAGATAATGTAATGGGGTGTAGGGTAACATGACGCCGAAATAATTATTCTTTGGGGCAACCTCGGCTGAAATCAGGCAATTGGGTAGTTTTTTAAGCAAAACAATCGGTTTTGCTGTGGAGGTCAGCAGGTGTGCCTCTTCTTCATTAACCTGACAATATTGTTGGACATAGTCTAAGTCAAGTGACATAACGGCAAAAGGTTTATCCCCTTCGCGACCCTTTCTTTTTCTTAATTCCGCTACCACCGCATCATTAGTTGCATCACAGGCAAGATGAAATCCACCGATACCTTTGATGGCAATGATATTGCCCCCCTGGAGCAAAATAGCTGCTTGTAAAATCGGAGTACTGGTTTCCATCTCCGCACCGTTATTTTTTAATAGGCGAATTGAAGGTCCACATTTGTGGCAGGCATCAGGTTGAGCATGGTATCTACGATTAGACGGGTCTGAATATTCCGCCCGGCAATCGCTACACATCGTAAACTTATGCATCGTCGTCTTTTGCCGGTCATAAGGGATGTCCGCAATAATGGTAAATCTTGGACCACAGTTTGTGCAGTTTATGAAGGGATATTTGTATCTCCTATCCACGGGAGAAAGCATCTCAGACAGACAGTCACTGCAAATACCAATATCAGGGGAAACAGGAACAAACCTTCCTTCTTCTGGCAAACTATCTATTATTTTAAAAGAGGTTCTTTCTTTTAACTGACAGGTTTCTATTTCGATGTCATCTATTCTTGCCAGAGGAGGGGGAAAGACAGGAATCTTCTCTATAAAATCTTCAACCACATTTTGAGCACCTTCTACCTCTATCACCACACCGGCTGATGTATTATAGACTTCGCCTTTGAGTGATAGCCTATTTGCCAGCCGAAAGATATAGGGTCTGAATCCTACACCCTGGACAATCCCTTTAATCACAATTCTCACAGCCTTGTTCATCTATCTCCATCATTTGAATAGGTCATTTAGGTCATATAAACCCTATTCTGTGACCTCCATCTCTATATGTTCAAGATAAACCCCTTCATTATCTGTAGATATCAAATCTAGTTCCGCTCCCTCAGATATAGTTCCTTTACTTAGCTGTTCAAACCAGAAACGGAATGAGTCTGAAGTAAGCTCTTCTAATTTACCGGTCTTTACTTTAACCCTGGTTACCTTACCGGCATTTTGTTTTTTGGCTTGAGATGTAATCTCTTCTATTAGTTCCTGGACTATTCCAACTTCATGCATTATTTTGCCTCTGTCTACTCAAACCGTTTTCTATGAGTAGTTCTCAATACAAGACTTACATAACCTAAATTGGAGTATAGCATATATTCTAATGGGATGTCAAGCGGAAAATTAGAGGGCAGATTTTCCCCGACTTTTAGCAATGATTTAAAGAAGTGGATATTTTGAGGGGGAAAACCCTTTGAAAAGGGTTTTTCCCCTCAAACTCCCCTTTTCCTAAACTTTTTAACCACAAGGGTATAGATTTTAGTTACCCATTTCTTGGGTAACTAAAATCTATACCCTTGTGGTTAAAAAGTTTAGGAAAAGGGGAGTTTGAGGGGAAAAACCCTTTTCAAAGGGTTTTCCCCCT
>SBAY01000178.1 GCA_005239945.1 Nitrospira sp. | reverse complement strand
CCTATGCGTGGGATTTGGTGCTGAGATGGTTGCTAACCTTTACTCAGACCAGACTTTCACTGATAAGAACTAATAAACTTGCTCGGCACACTCATTATTATTCTCCAATTTAAATTATTCATTACTTTATATCGGCATTTTTTCGACTTTACTTTAATAGAAAAAACTTCTACCACAAATTTTACAAATTTCACGAATTTCCTAAATTTGTGAAATTTGTAAAATTCGTGGTTAAAAAATTCCTGACCAAATTCCATTGACAAATCACAAATATAATGCTATTATTATAATATGTTCGAGGAAATAGTTATATTTATCGCCGGGGCAATGCTGGGGAGTTTTTTTAATGTTTGTATCTATCGTCTGCCAATACAAGAGTCGATTATCACCCCTCCTTCCCACTGTCCAAATTGTAAAACAAGGATAAAGATATGGGAAAATATCCCTATTTTAAGTTATATTATTCTAAAAGGTAAATGTCGAACTTGTGGGGTGAAAATTCCTCTAAGATACCTGATAGTAGAAATTTTGACCCCTGTTTTATTCCTCTTGTTATGGCATACTTACGGCTATTCTTATGAATTTGGTATCCATCTTTTATTCATTTCTGTGCTTATAATTATTACCTTTATAGATTTTGAACATCAATTAATCCTGAATGTGATTACCTATCCTATGCTTTTTATTGGTTTGTTGATAAATTTTTTAAAAGGGACATTCCTTGATTCATTGATAGCCGGCTTAATTGGTGGAGGGATTATCTATTTAATTATGGTTATCAGCCCACTTATATTTAAAGAGGTATGCCCTATTTGTAATGGTAGTGGTGGAAAACCAGGAGTGGAAACAAAAGAATGCCCATCTTGTAAGGGTTCTGGACAGGTAGGAAAGGAAGGGATGGGTGGAGGGGATTTCAAATTAGCCGCTGTGATTGGCGTCTTCCTGGCTAATGGGCAAGATACCGTAATGTGTTTATTTTTAGCCTCTTTTTTAGGCTCTTTGGTTGGGGTGACATTAATTTTGCTGAACAAGAAAAAATTTGGCGAGTATATCCCTTTTGGTCCTTATTTAACCTCTGGGGCAGTAATTGTCCTGTTTTGGGGAAAGAATGTTATGGAATGTGCCTTTAGGTTATTACATTAATTCTTCTATCGTTCTAACTACATCAAAAGCCGATTGAGGCTTACCAATATTTAACGCCTTCTCCTGCATCTCATTCATCTTACGAGGATTAGTTAATAACTCCTGAACTATCTTTTTTACCTCCCATTCGCTATTGGCTTTTATTCCTGCACCCTGGGCGGTTAAATATTGGGCGTTTCTCTCCTCCTGACCGGGTATAGAGTTAATAATGACCATGGGTAATCCGCAGGCTAAACTTTCAGCCGTAGTCATACCACCCGGTTTACCAATAAAGAGATTTGATACCTTCATTAACTCATCCATAAAATCCACAAAACCAAATACCTTAACTAATTTTGATAATGATAATTTATTAAGTCGCGATTCTAATTTTTTATTAGTTCCAGCTACAACAATAATCTGAAAATCAATATTTTCAAGCTCATTGAGACAATGGATTATCCCTTCAATAGGACCAAATCCCCATCCTCCACCCATAATCAAAATAGTAGGTATTTCCTCTTTTAAATTATACTTTCTCTTTATGGCTTGAATATCTTGAACTTTTGTAAATACAGGGTCAACGGGAATCCCTAAAATTTTAATCCGTTCTTTTTCTATACCCTTTTTTTGGAGTTTTGCCGCTGTGTGTTCTGTGGCCACGACATAGCAGGAGACATTAGGATGAATCCAATAGGAATGGACATCGAAATCTGTAATTACCCCGATTAAAAGAAATTTATTTGAGTTTTTTAAGGCTGAGAATATTCCACAGGGAAAGGCATGCGTGCAGACTACTGCCTGCGGATTGAATGAAGAAAATAATTTGCTCAATCGATAGGAATTGAATGAGTTAGTTATCTGTCTTAAATTAGCTGTTAATTTGACTATCTTTTCATTGTCATAGACATAGTCCCAAATATCAGGATTTGATTTGACTAATCTTTGATAACCCTTGTTAATAATTGCCTCCAGCCGGGGATAAAAAACCTTGAGTGGGTCAATCTCTAAAACCGAAATTTCAGGATATAATTCTTTAAGTGCCTTATGAATACTCCAGGCGGCTTTTTTGTGTCCTGTGGTAATATTCAGGTATGAAAGCATTACCTTGTTTAGCATTTAGTATCTCCTCCTGATAAATTTTCGATTTTGGATTTTCGATTTCTTCAATCCAAAATCTAAAATCGAAAATTTATAACCAGAAACAGCATTCCTATAGTTACAATTAACGAAAAAAGGGTAAATATGTCTCCCACCTTAGTATAAATAGTCAAATTAGACCGTGGCATAATCGAAGTCAGAAATATCTGCCGGGTATTTTTGGTAGTTTCTATATCCTTAAAGGTTATATCCCTGTCTGGCTCATAGATAGTGCCTTTCACCGGTTTTCCAAAAGGATCTATCGTTTTAGTAATACCTGTGTTCGCCACTCGCACGACAAATCGTTTGTTTTCGATTGCCCTGAATGTGCTCATCATCGCATGAAGTCCTGGTTCGTTAGTATTCCTAAAACAGCCATCATTGGATAAGAAAAACAGGTATTCTGCATCTGCCTTACACATCCTTGTAGCTATTTGAGGAAAGGTATCTTCATAACAGATGATTATCCCTACCTTGCCAAATTTTGTATCAAAAGGTAAATAATTATATCCTGATGAAATTTGTGTCTCGCCAAATGGCACAGGTAATATCTTGCGGTGGATAATACTATGTTCTCCAACCTTAGAAACCAATTCACCTTTATCTGAGAAAACTAGGACTATGTTATATACCCTTCCCTTTTCAGCGGTAAAACTTCCCAAAACTATGTAACTATTTACCTCTTTAGCTAATTTTGAGAGTTTTTCATAATAAATTGGATTATGGAGCAAATCAGTCGGGATGGCATATTCAGCCCAGAGGATAAAGTCAGGGTTAAATCTTTTTTTAGCCTGCCAGGTAAGTTTTGTATAGGCTGCCAATATCTCATCCACATGTGTTTTACGCCATGACCAGCTCTGATAGAAATTGGCTTGAATACAAGCAGTGTTTATTTCTCTTTCTATTGAGACAGCACTTTTAGTGGTGGATAAATTGTATCCATAGATTAGTCCAATAAGCCCTAAGAATACTATTCCTGATTTTATAGCTGTTGGGCGGAAATAAGGCAGGATGGTAAAACAGATACTGGCATTTATTCCGACAATCAGAAAGGTAATAAAAGAAATACCGGTAATATCGATAACCTGTAGAAAATCCAGGTTGTCAATTTGACTATAGCCTAAATTTGCCCAGAATCCACCTAATCCGGTAGGGATAATATCATAGAGATATTGCAAGGTTATCCAGAAAAATGGTGGGAAAAGGATGACAAGATAGGGATTTGGAGACCGACTCCAAATCAGTTTTGTAAAATAACAAAACATAGCGATAAAAAGAGAAAATATGGTCACAACGACTAAAAATACCCATATTTTATAAGTTAATAACCAATAAAACCAGCCGCTGTAAGTAATTATTCCTACACATAAGCCCATGAAAAAGGCGGTCTTAGCCTTCTTTGTCCGGTCTAAACTGATAAACAACGGCACTAAGACTATCCAGGCCAGGATACCGAGTTTAATCGGCAGGACAATCAAGATTAGAAGAATGGCAGATAAAATGGATAAGGCTATATTCATTTATTTTTTTCCTTATTCAATCTTAAGTATGGCGTGGAATGCCTCTTTAGGCAGATTTACCTTGCTGAATTCCTTCCTTCTTGCCTTTCCTTCTTTTTGTTTTTCCCACAATTTTCTTTTCCGGGTAATATCGCCGCCATAGCATTTAGCCGTTACATCCTTTTTTAAAGCAGGGATTGTCTCCCGGGCAATGATTTTACCACCAATGGCGGCCTGGATGGCTACGGCAAATTGTTGCCTGGGAATTACCTCTTTTAATTTTACCACCAAATCCTTGCCCCGCTGATATGCCCGCTCAAAAGGAACAAGAAAAGACAGAGCATCAACTATCTCCCCAGCCAATAAAATATCTACCTTAACCAATTTTAAGGGGCGATAATCTATTAATTCATAGTCTAAAGAGGCATATCCTCGACTGGCAGACTTTAATTTATCATAAAAATCAAATAATACCTCGGCTAACGGTAATTCATAAATGATGATCACCCGATTACCTTCCAAATAATTCAATGATTTCTGAATACCTCTTTTTAATTGAAGAAGTCTTAATACCCCACCGACATAGTCATTAGGAACCAATACTGTTGCCTTAATATATGGTTCTTCAGCCAAAGCTATTTCTGCAACATTTGGGAATTGAATAGGGGTATCGACAATTATCACCTGACCATTTTTCCTGGTAATTCGATAGGGAACACTCGGTGCTGTTGAGATTAAATCCAATTGGTATTCGCGATATAATCTTTCGCTAATTATCTCCATGTGTAACAAGCCCAAAAATCCGCATCGATAGCCAAAACCAAGGGCGGCAGAGGATTCCGGCTCATATAGCCAGGAGGCATCATTTAACCTTAATTTCTCTACGGCATTTTGTAATTCAGGGAAACTCGCATTGACACCTGGATAAAAGCTGCAAAAGACCATAGGTTTTAATTCACGGTATCCAGGTAAAGCCTCTTTGGCTGAAAAATATACGGTTGTGATGGTATCTCCTATTTTAACATCAACAAGATTTTTTATCCCGGCAATAACATATCCTACCTCACCAGCTTGCAATTTATCCCTGGGGATTAAATCCAATTTAAGGACACCAATCTCTGTCACTATGTAGGTTCTATTATTAGACATTAATTTAATCTCCATACCGGGTTTTAATTGTCCATCAAAAACACGGACATAGATAATCACCCCGCGATAGACATCGAACCAGGAATCAAAAATCAATGCCTTCAGCGGTTTATTTGGGTCACCTTTAGGTGGAGAGATTTCATCCACGACAGATTCCAATAGCTCCTCGATCCCAATTCCTTCTTTCCCACTGGCTAAAACACTTTTATTAGGATTCAGCCCTAAAATCTCTTCCATCTGTTTTTTGACTAAAGGAATATCTACATTGGGCAGGTCTACTTTATTGATGACAGGAATAATAGTTTTATTCAGGCTTCTGGCTAATAATGTATGGGCTAATGTTTGTGCCTCAACACCTTGAGAGGCATCGATTAGAAGAACAACCCCTTCTGTTGCCTCAAGACTTCGGGAAACCTCATAAGTAAAATCAACATGTCCTGGGGTATCGATGAGATTTAAGGTATACACCTTCTCATCCCAGGCTTTATACTCCATTCTAATCGGATGAGCCTTGATGGTAATCCCTCGTTCTCGTTCCAGCTCCATGGTGTCTAATACCTGCTCTCGCATCTGTCGTTTATCAATCGTATGGGTATATTCCAAAAGTCTGTCAGCCAGTGTTGATTTACCATGGTCAATATGAGCAATAATACTAAAATTCCTTATAAGTTCCATACGAATATTATACAATTAATCAGGGTGTTTGTCAAGAACCATTTGTAGCAATCAGAAATTCCCCAACTTTTAGTAATGATTTAAAGAAGTGGATGTTTTGAGGGGGAAAACTTTTTGAAAAAAGTTTTCTCCCTCAAACTCCCCTTTTCCAAAACTTTTTAACCACAAGTAATCTTTGGAATGTAGCACATTCCAAAGATTACTTGTGGTTAAAAAGTTTTGGGGAAGAGAGGGGT
>SBAY01000326.1 GCA_005239945.1 Nitrospira sp. | reverse complement strand
GAGAAGGTTTTAAAGACATACCTTGGTGTGGTTAAAGCGATAAACCTCCTTTTCCAACCGTTAGGTTGGGATTTGGTTGCGGCTCTGCTGCGCTGTGTTAAATATGAATGTAGATTTCTATCCTCGAAATCAAGTTCCAATGCCTTCTCAAATCGGCGTTTAGCTAAATCATAATAGGTTTTATCCTCATTTATATTATCATAATAAATTTTACCCAATTCAAACTGAGCGAATTTATTCAGGGAATAGATACTACTTGCGTCTTTAAAGCAAATAATCGCAGTTTTTAAATCCCCTATATTTTTAAATTTCATTCCTTTAAGATAAAATTTTTGGCTCTCTTTTTCATTGATATATCTATACGGTTCGGTTTTTCTAAATCGAAGTGTTCTCTGCCCTATCTTGATTGAGCGTATTTGTCCTGTATAAACCATTTTAAATATGGCTAATTGTTTGACCCGAAGAATATCTGCTACCTCATCTACAGTCAGGAGAAAAAGTCCTTCCTTCAAACTCACCCCTCCTTGTCCTTCTCTTTTTGTAACACCTTAGCCATCTGAAGTGGAATCTGGTAATCGGTGAGCGGTCTCCTACATTACCCGATTACCCGATTACCTGATTACCGATTACCTGATTACCTGATTACCGCTTACTTTATTTTTTTGCTTTTCTTCTTTTTCAATAGTTTATATTGATTTCGCAGTCTTTCTACACTTCTAAAACTTATCTTAATATCTCTTTGTTCATTAAACCTATCTGCAATCACTCGATTAGATTCTGTCGGATGTTGCACAATCAAGGTTAATATCCTGCCGATATCTTCATCCATTATTTTACGGGCATTCTGTCTGTAATGATTTCCGTGATAGAATGATTTAATCCCGGATTCCTTGAAATATTCTTTTATATTGTGGAAGGCACGGTCGGTAAATCCTAAAAGAGGAGCAAAATAGGTAGCCGCACCACCAGCGTAGTGCAACAATATCATCACAAATTTCACAAAGAGTTTATTTTTCTTATCCACCTGGAATTTAAAACCTTCCTTGAAGGTAATTTCAACTAAATCTTTACTTCCTTCTACAGGAACAATTTCAAATTGTCTCTTCATTTTTCCCTCTCCTCCTATCCTTAATTTTCTGGACATTGTTTACAGATGTAACCAATTATTTCTCCTTTAAACATTATCTCTAAATAATTTTCTCTGTTTATAGGAGTCTGGCAATAATAACATCTAAATTCCATTTTAATCATCTCCTTAATTTCTCTAAAATATATATAGAACCCCCTTCCAGGGATGAATTTTTAATAGAAAATAAAGTAAGCGTTCAGTTATTAGCCTTCAGGTTGGATTAATACCTTCTAAAAGAAGTATTACTTCAATCTAAAGGTTGACCGCTTACAAATACAAAGAACCCAGTGCCGTAAATTAAGTTCTTTATTAAAGAACATCTACAGCACTGGGCGAAGGAGAAGTGAGCAATTATAATATAACATATTTTTAAAAATTTGTCAAGCAATTTTTTATCTTTTGTTATCTTTTTTTATTTTTAAAGGGTGTTTTTATGTTTCTTCTCCTTGCCGGTATCCCTTTGAAAATCAGCCTCTATAATGTTTTTATCCTTACAAAACATATTCTATCATAATTAAGATGAATTTGTCAAATAAAAAATTGAATTGACATGAATTCAGATTATTTGGTATAATAGTTGGAAAGGGTTCAAGGTTCAGGGTAATAATGAAAAATCAAGGATGGGTTATGGGTTGTGGAAAACTATTTTCCTGGCTACCCACTACTCATTAGCTACTATCCTAAAACCTTGAACCTTGAACTTTGAACCTTGAACCGTTACAAGTAAGGAAAAATTATGGAAGCAAACCAGATTAAGAGTTTATTAGCGGAAGTTAAGGAAGGAAAATTAGGGCTCGAAGAGGCATTAGATAAATTGAGATTTCTACCGTATGAGGAATTAGGCTCTACCTCTTTTGCCCGTATTGACCATCACCGAGCTTTACGAAGGGGATTCCCAGAGGTTATCTTTGGACTGGGCAAAAGGAAAGAAGATATAATTGAGATTACCAGGTCAATGCTTAAACAAAAAAGCAATGTTTTGATTACCCGAGCCTCTGAGGAACTATACAATGCTATCCATAAAATTGATGCTCGCGCACAATACAATCCACTTGCCGGCACAATAACTATAATTGACTCCCCTCCTTTTTTGGATTTATCACGAACCCCTGTTTTAGTTATTACTGCCGGGACATCAGATATTCCTGTGGCAGAAGAGGCGGTGGTAGTTGTAGAACTTATGGGCATAAAGGTAGAAAAATTATATGATGTTGGGGTAGCGGGCATCCATAGATTATTAAATCAGAAAGAAAAAATCACTCAAGCCTCTGTAATTATTGTTGTGGCCGGGATGGAAGGGGCATTAGCCAGTGTGGTTGGAGGATTGGTAAATGTTCCTATTATCGCCGTGCCTACAAGTATAGGTTATGGAGCAAGTTTTAAAGGATTAGCGGCATTATTGACTATGCTGAATAGTTGTGTTCCAGGGATAGTCGTCGTAAATATCGACAATGGTTTTGGGGCAGGTTACTTTGCCGGTATGATTACTAAAAGAATGGCATAATACTTCTTCAATTCAGACATTAGACCATAGACATCAGACATTTAGACTAAGAGAAGAAAAATGTGCAGTAGTAATCATCAATGAAAGAAATAATTTTAAAATGCTAATTGCTAATTGGACATTGGACATTGAATTATTTTTGGTTTCTACAATCATTCACTTCCACAAAAAACCCGCAAGAACCGAAAAGTCTGATGTCTAAAGCCTGAAATCTAATGTCTGAATTGAAGTTATAGGATAATGAGGGGGACAATTGTTTTTAAAAGAAATAACCATAAAAAACTTTCGAAATCTTAACGAGCTGAATTTAAACTTTGATTCAAGGATAAACATCTTTGTCGGAGAAAATGGAGCAGGGAAGACAAATCTTTTAGAGGCAATTTATTTTCTTGGGATTTTAAAATCCTTCCGCACAAACCAGGATAAACAGTTAATTAAATTTGGGGAAGTGGAATTATTTTTAAATGGTAAAATATTAAAAGAAAACACCGAAACCCAGATTAATATCTCATTTACCGCTAATAACGAGGCAAGCCTTAACAAGGCAAGCCTTCAAAAGAAGGTTAGGATAAATAATAAAGCCCTGACAAGGATAATAGATTTAATCGGACAATTAAAGGTAGTTGTCTTTTCGCCGGAGGATTTGGAAATTGTCAAGGGTAGTCCGGCAATACGGAGACGATTCCTTGATATCGAACTGTCTCAAGTATCACCCAGTTATTTATACAACCTTCAGAGATACCTCAAAATCATTAAACAGCGTAATCAAATATTATCCATGCTCAAAAGAAACAGGGGCATAATGCCTCATATGGAATTAGACTTAAAAGAATTAGAGGCCTGGGATGACCAATTAGTGGAAACAGGTATCCCAATTATAAGAAAAAGACAAGAGTTACTCAACGAATTGAATCCTTTAATCAATGAAATTTATCACCAGATTAGTGGCCATCGACAAGAGATAAAAATTGATTATAAACCTTGTGTGGTTGAGGAAGATTTTAGAGAAAAACTGAAAGTTAGACAAGAAAATGAAATAAGGCAGGAGACAACCTTAATTGGGCCACATCGAGATGATATTTCCTTTTATATAAATAATATTAATGCCAGGTATTTTGCCTCTCAAGGTCAACAAAGGACAATAGCTATTTGTTTGAAATTAACCGAACTTCAATATCAATACCACCATACTCAAGAACTCCCTATTCTTTTGTTAGATGATATAACCTCTGAATTAGATGAAATCAAACGGGAGGCTCTTTTAAATTTTATAGGCAAAGATATTAATAAAGCAAGCCTACAGGTTTTTATTACCACAACACATTTAGATGAGTTAAGTTCAGATTTTGTAAAGGAGGCGTGCATATTTAAAGTTAAACAAGGTGATATCAGCCATTAGACTGTAAAAAATTTACTTTAATCTAATCGATCGGTTATTTGTGGGAATTTTCTATCATCGGTTTTTAGCGGGATTTGGAGTTCGGGAAGAATAGGATTTATATAACATATATGACTTATTCCCAAAACATTTGTCCTGAATTTTTTGTTGACACAGGGAATATTTTATGTTAATATTTATGTCAAAAGGTGAATTGATGATGCAAAAGGATATAAGTATAAATTTGAATCCTGTTTATGACTTTAGTCCAAAAGAAGGGATTATGCCTATTAATCAACGGGATAAATACGCTTTGCTGTCCTGGGGAGAGATAGACGGCAAAGACTTGAGAATCTTTATAGATGTTAATGCCTTTATTAGAGTTAGAAGACATGCCAAGAAAAGGGTTGACCGCGAGGTGGGTGGTTTTCTTGTAGGAAAGGCAATGCGTGAAAAAGAAAACACCTTTATCCAGATAACCGATATTATTGAGGTCAAGGAAATTCAACATAAAAGTGGTGAGTTTATCTTTACCCATGAGGTTTGGAAGATGATTGACAGTATCATGTCTGAATACCATCAGGATAAGCAATTATTGGGTTGGTACCATACACATCCGGGTCTGGGCATATTTTTATCACCAGAGGATAAATTTATCCAAAGTAACTTTTTTAATCATTTCTGGCAAACCGCATTAGTTCTTGATCCTTTAACGCAACATCAGGGTTTTTATTATCTTAAAAATGACAAATTAGTTAATCTGGGATTCTATATTTATACCTCTAAAGAAAATACCCAGGTTTTAAAGCGTTTGACAAGAGAACTTGAGGTAGCAGAAAAGCGAGAGAAATGCGGTCGCTACCGCGCCCACCATGTCTTCGGTTAACCTCTCTTCCTCCACATTAAAATTAATCCTATCGATATAAACACCGTTATCCCACTCCCAATAACTCCGACTAAGAAACTCAAAGGCAGATAAACGAATTCTACCGTATGACTACCCTCAGGAAAACTAATGGCTCTAAAGGTATAGTTTGCTCGATATATCTTTGTCGGCTTACCGTCTATAAAAGCCCGCCAGCCAGGATAATAGGTGTCGCTCAGGAATAAAAGGCAAGCACCAGGCGAGGAAGCGGTGATGATGACTTTATTCGGCTGGTAATCTATTATTCGAGGATTTTGGATTTTGGATTTTGGATTTTGGATTGAAGAAATCGAAAATCGAAAATCGAAAATCGAAAATTTATTTGGATTTCGAATTTTTTCTTCCAGAATTATTTCTTTTCGCGGGTCAAAATCTACACCTGACATCTCCTCCAATACCCTTTGTCTATCCCTGATTACCCTTGCCTTTGGGACAAAGAATGCCCTTGGCAAACAGGTAGTATTCCAGTATATCTTAATTGACTCATCCTCATAGACTAACTTTAACTGCCTCATTTTCAAGTCAAATTTAGAGACCACATATTTAATATTCAATACATCCAACAAATTCCAGTCGCCCTGTTCCGTAACCAGCTTTAAAAATCGGGTGTAATCGTTTAAGGTCAGGGATTCATACCCCTGGGCATCAAAAATTTTATAAAAAAGCCCGTAATTGGAGACCAATGAATTCTGGACACCAACCAGGGCATCTTCCAATGTCTCGCCACGGATGATTCGAAAATATCTCTCGGATTTTGGCTCTAACAAGATGCGGTAACAATCGGTATCCTGTAACAAAAACCTTAAAGCAGGGGACTTGTAGGCATAAATTTTCTGCGGAACAAGCGGATTGATTCTCATACCAAAGATGAATAAGTCTATAATCACCAGGCCTATTATTCCCAGATTAAATACCCTTGTTGAGATTTTTCCCTTAAATAATAAAGAAATAAGCAGAATACCGGCCAGGGTAATCAGACAAACGAGCATAAAATTTCCTGACAAACTATCTGCCCAGGCCGCTACATAAATATCCAGAGCTTCTGGGAAATAAATCTCCTTTAAAAAGGGAATAATCCGTTGTTGATTCAGAAAAAAGACCAGAAAACTACCGGCATAAATCAAGAGAAAACCAGAGAATAATTTTAAGATTTTGTCGGACAGGTTAGACTTGTTTGACTTGACCGAGCCGTCTAACCTATCCAACCCAAAGCCAGCCAGGACACTAATGCCCAGGACAACAAACGAGAAGAATTTGACCGGGTATCTAATCATGCTAAAGCCGGGTAAATATTGATAAAGTGTCTTGTACAGGGGGAGTAGCTTACCAAAGGAAAGCAACAAGAAAATAAAGATTATGCCGGTAAAAAACAGCACTATCCTTTTTTTCCGTCCAAAAACAATGGCTACCAGGGCAAATAATAAGGGCAAAATCCCCAGGTAGATACTCTCTAACCATGATTGTCCAAACCAGAAATGACTTTTTTCAATAAAATTACCGCTCCAGTAAGGTAAGACTAAGTTTAGTAATTCATGTGGACCCAATGACAGGCTTGTCGCATGGGTGAATTTAAGCCCTGATGTTCTGGTTGAGTGCAAAACCATTTCCAAAAAAGGCAATACCTGAAAAAGGGTTAGTCCTAAACAAATAAGCCATGGGGTCAAACCTTGAAAGCAGAACTTAACCAGTTTTGCTTTTGTCACTTTTTCCTTTTCCCCTTTTTGCCGCCACATTTGCCAGGCCTTTGCCACCGTATATAGCGACAAGGTAATTAAAGTGCCATACAGTTGGGTGGGTTCACCGGCTAAAAACTGGATTCCCAAAAATAGCCCGGTGAAGACAAGATTGGCAAGATTGGGGTCAGACCTTGAATATAGAATTTGCGTTTGTGTGCAAATTCTATATTCAAGGTCTGACCCCAACGCCTTAGACCCCAACGCCTTACTATATTCAAGGTCTGACCCCAACGCCTTAAGATAGCATAAGAAGATAAGCGGCGTCCAGGTAGCCGCACTTAGCGTGGTGAGCATATCAACTACGGATAGAAGAAATCCACCAAAACCATAGGTGAGTGCTGAAATTAAGGCGCCTGCTCGGCTTACCTTAAAATGCCTCATTAACAGGTAGGTAAATAAACTGGCTAAAAAGAAGTGCACAATGATAAAAAGTTCTATTCCATAAAAAAATGGAAACAAATAGGGTAGGATGGAAATCGGATAAAATACCGCCGGTTGTAAGGCAGCTAAGTTAGGAATGCCGGCAAACAGATACGGATTCCACAACGGCAGAAAACCCTCTTTCATTGAGGAGGCGGTAAAATAGCGAATTGGGTAAAAATAGCGATGGATATCACCGTAGCCAAAGGTCCAATCAGAAGATAAGGCATTGACAAAAAATAGGAGTGTTATGCCCAGAAGAATAAAAAAGGGCCCTATTCGTGTTTGCATCTAACTCTTTTCTCCTACAACCTCTTTTATCTTTTCAACCTGTTCCTTTTTGCCGCAAACTATCAACACATCCCGTTCATTAATCTGCGTACTGGAAGGGGGATTGAATAGATATGAGCCATCTGCCCTTTTCAAGGCAATTACCAGAAGACCTGTCTTTTCCTGAATGGCACCTTGTTTTATTGATTGACCAATAAGCCTTGAGTTAGGAGGAACACAGACCTCCTCCATTCTCATGGTATGCTGTGGGTCTCGCATCATTATATCGAGGAAGGAGACTACCGTAGGTCTAATCATCTCCGAGGCCATTCTCAAACCGCCGATGGCATTAGGTGAAATGACGACATCAGCCCCTACCTTAGAAAGTTTATGTATCGATTCCTCTTCTATGGCTCTACTAATTATCTTTAGATTTGGATTAATCTCCCTTGCCGTGAGAATTACAAATAGGTTATCTTTGTCTACCGGCAGTGTCGTGATTAATCCTTTTGCCCTTTCAATTCCTGCTTTAATTAATAGTTCAGATGTGGTTGAGTCTCCTTCTAAATAAAGAAATGCAGCCAATTTTTGCATTTGACTTATTCGACTATTATTTTGTTCGATGACTACAAAAGGTATTTTTGTCTTTACAAACTCCAGCATAATATGCTTCCCTGTTTTGCCTACTCCACATAAAATAATATGATTTTTTAATTTACTTATCTCTTTTTCCATCTTTCTTCTCCCTAAAATATTTTTAAATTCTCCTTCAATAATAAATGCTGTTACCATTGATAAGCCATAAAAAAGCACTCCCATACCACAAACAAGTAATCCCATAGTAAATATTCGTCCATGGGTAGATAACTTATTAACCTCTCCAAAACCAACTGTGGTTAAGGTTATTACGGTCATATAAATTGCATCCAGAAATGACCATTTCTCGATAAAAACATAGCCACTAACCCCACTAATAAATATAAATCCTACGATTAGACCGGTAATCAAAAGTTTTCTTTGAATAGACACAAGAACTCCTTTTGTAATAATTGATAATTGTATTTTATCACTAATTAAGGTGTATGTCAATAAAAAATTCTTGCAAATTATTAAAGGATATGTTATAATTGGTTGAGAAAACAAAAAAAAGGAAAAGGAGAAGAATTATGACAAAAAACAAAGCAGTTTTAGAATGGGTTAATGAGATGGCAAAACTATGCAAGCCAGACCATGTGCATTGGTGTGATGGTTCTCTTGAGGAAAAGAATCAGTTAGAAGAGGAGGCATTCAAAACCGGTGAATTGATTAAACTTAATCAGGAGAAATTGCCTGGTTGTGTATTTCATCGCACAGCCATTAATGATGTTGCCAGGACAGAGGATTTAACCTTTATCTGCACACCTTATCAGGAGGATGCTGGACCAACAAATAATTGGATGACACCTGAAGACGCCTATGCCAAAGCAGGGGCAATCTTTGATGGCTCAATGAAAGGTCGGACAATGTATGTCATGCCGTTTTCTATGGGACCAATCGGTTCTCCCTTCAGCAAGATTGGGGTGCAATTAACCGATAGCATCTATGTTGTTTTAAATATGCGGATTATGACCCGTATGGGTAAAACGGTTTTTGACCACTTAGGTGAAAATGAGGATTTTACTAAATGCCTTCACTCTAAGGCAGATTTAGATGTCAAGCGTCGGCTTATCTTACATTTTCCAGAGGAAAATACTATCTGGAGTGTTGGCTCAGGCTACGGTGGTAATGCCCTTTTAGGGAAAAAATGCCTGTCTCTTAGAATCGCCAGTTACATGGCCAGACAAGAAGGCTGGCTGGCAGAGCATATGCTGATTATGGGGGTAGAAGACCCAACCGGTTATATCGAATATATTGCGGCGGCGTTTCCAAGTGCCTGTGGGAAAACCAATCTGGCTATGCTTATTCCACCCGAAGGATTAAAGAGAAAGGGCTATCGTATCTGGACTGTCGGGGATGACATTGCCTGGATGCGAATCGACTCTGATGGCAGGTTATGGGCCATCAATCCTGAAAACGGATTCTTCGGTGTAGCCCCAGGCACCAATTCCAAAACTAACCCCAATGCTGTTGAGATGGTTAAAAAGGATACGATTTATACCAATGTTGTCCTGAAACCGGATGGGACGGTCTGGTGGGAAGGAGGAGATGGACAGGCTCCTGAAGAAGGGATTGACTGGCAAGGAAGACCATGGAAACCGTCTCTGGTGGATGAAAAGGGTGAACCAATCAAAGGTGCACATCCTAATAGCCGGTTTACGGTGCCGATTATGAACTGTCCTACGATTTCTAATCGGGTAGAGTATCATCATGGTGTGCCTATTACGGCGATTATTTTTGGTGGCAAGCGGGCACAGGTAGCTCCCCTGGTCTATGAATCGTTTAATTGGCAGCATGGGGTTTATGTTGGAGCAACTATGGCTTCAGAGCGAACTGCGGCTCAGTTTGGCACATTTGGCGAGATCAGACGCGACCCAATGGCTATGTTACCTTTCTGCGGCTACAACATCGGTGATTATTTCCGGCATTGGCTTGAAATGGGCAAACGAATGCAGAAACCACCCAAAATATTTCATGTTAACTGGTTTAGACTCGATGAAAAAGATAAATTCCTCTGGCCTGGTTATGGTGAGAATCTGCGGGTAATCGAATGGATTATCGAACGATGCAAAGGTAATAGGGAGGCAGTTGAAACCCCAATTGGCTATCTGCCCCAACCGGCATCCTTAGATATGACCGGTCTTGACCTGTCCCCAGAAACGCTTGAGGCGGTTTTAAGTGTCAATATTCCGCAATGGCAGGAGGAGGTGAAAAGCCAGGGTGAATTTCTGGATACGATTGGTAGTCGCCTGCCGGTTGAACTGCGTCAGGAATATGAGGCATTAGCCGGTAGAATAGGACTCCAGTAGAATAGGACTTAGAGCCTATCCGAAAAGTTGGAAACCCGAACTTGTTCAGGGCATTTTCCCCTAAACCAAGTTGAGGCATCCGTTGATTTTTCGGATAGGTTCTTAGGAAGACCTATATGTCCCATAAGTCCTATAAATTTAAAAAGGGGGTGAAAAACAATGGATCCAAAAATTTTGGTAAAGGTGGGTATTGGTGCGTTTGTGGTTATCATGCTTTTGTCGATGCTCAATCCGTTTGTGATTGTAGGGCCTGGTGAGCGCGGCGTAGTAACAAGATTTGGTGCGGTGCAGGAGACCATAAAGGGTGAAGGGTTAAACTTGCGAGTGCCTATAATGGAAAAGGTGATATTAGTGGATGTCAAAATCCGCAAGCATGAGTCTAAAGCCAGTGCGGCAAGTAAGGATTTGCAGACAGTCAACACAGAAATTACCCTGAATTATCAAGTAAATCCTGTTATGGTTAATAAACTCTGGCAAGAAATAGGACCTGACTTTGAAAGCAGGATAATTGACCCGGCTATCCAGGAAACAGTGAAGGCAGTTATGGCACGATTTACCGCAGAGGAACTTATCCAGCGACGAACAGAGGTAAAGACTCAAGTGCAAGAAATGTTGGATGCCCGTTTAAAAACAAACTATTTGCTTGTCGATGCGGTATCTATTACGGATTTTGATTTTAGTGGTGAATTTAATGCGGCGATTGAGGCAAAGCAACAGGCAGAGCAGTTGGCCCTAAAGGCTCAGCGGGATTTAGTGCGTATCAGGACCGAGGCAGAACAAAAGGTTGCCCAGGCTCAAGCTCAGGCAGAGGCACTACGATTACAAAAAGAACAGGTTACGCCACAATTGATAGAATTACGCAAGATAGAGGCTCAAATGGCGGCTATCGAAAAATGGAATGGTGTGCTACCTCAATACACCGGTAGTGGCCCAATACCGTTTATCAGTGTTACGCCGGAGAGATAATTTTAGTCAGACAAGTCGGATAGGTTAGACTTGTCTGACTTTAAAAGGAGGTAATTTAATATGATTTTATCGAAGCGAGCAAGTAAAATTGCTCCATCCATTACATTGGCCATAAGTGCTAAGGCTAAGCAGATGCAAGCAGAAGGGATTGATGTTATTGGTTTTGGTGCAGGAGAGCCAGATTTCGATACCCCCGAGCCAATCAAAGAAGCGGCTATTGCGGCTATCGAATCGGGTTTTACTAAATACACCGCAGATTCAGGGATACCAGAATTAAAAAAGGCGGTGTGTGAAAAGTTTAAACGGGACAATAACCTTGAGTATGAACCGTCACAAATCCTGATTTCCTCAGGCGCCAAACATTCCCTGTTTAATGCCATCTTTGTTCTTTGTGACGATGGAGACGAGGTGATTATTCCCGCTCCTTACTGGGTAAGTTATGAAGAACAGGTAAAGATGTCTGGGGCAACCACGGTTATTGTCCAGACACAGGAATCCAATGATTTTAAATTGACCCCAGAATTATTCCAGAAGGCAATCACCCCTAAAACTAAGGCAATTATCCTCAACTCTCCATGTAATCCAACAGGAACGGTCTATGAGCGGGATGAATTGGAGGCTTTAGCGGATGTTGCGGTTGGGCATGGAATTCATATTATCGCCGATGAGATTTACGAGTATCTGGTTTATGACGGTGTAAAACATCATAGTATTGCCAGTTTTAGTCAAAAAGTAAAGGATTTAACCATCACGATTAATGGGGTTTCAAAGGCATATTCGATGACCGGCTGGCGAATTGGCTATGCGGCAGGGCCGAAGGAGATTATTCAGGCAATGGCAAATGTCCAATCGCATGCCACATCAAACGCCGTCTCCATCTCCCAAAAAGCCGCCGTAGCCGCTTTAGGAGGCCCACAAGATTGTATTGCCCAAATGGTGGCTGAATTTGACAGGCGACGACAGGTGATGGTAGCCGGGCTAAATAAAATCAAAGGCTTTTCCTGCCGAATACCCAAAGGTGCATTTTATGCCTTCCCGAACACCTCCGGCGTTTATGGCTTGAAATTCAATGGAAAACCGATTAATAATTCTTTTGCCCTGACTGAATTCCTGTTTGACGAAGCAAGGGTGGCGGTAGTGCCTGGGGATGCCTTTGGCGCTCCAGATTATATCAGACTCTCCTACGCCACCTCATTAAAAAATATAGAAAATGGGCTGGAGAGAATTCAGAAGGCTGTTGACAGGTTAGGATAATAAAGTAAGCGTTCAACCGTCAGCTATCAGTTTTAAAGGAATTAGGTCAGTCAAAGGAAAAGGTGTCCAATCGTTAGGTTTGCTTTTTCCCCAATTTTTTGGGTTCTGACTGAATGTTTACCCAATTACCAGTATTCTCTTCAATAATAAAATGACAAACATAAAAATCGACCAGATAATCCGTTCTAAAAGAAAAACACTGTCTTTGGAGATTACAACTGATGCAAGACTTATCGTGCGTGCCCCCAGAATAACATCTTTAAGTTATATCGAAAAATTGATATTTAAGAAACGGCTCTGGATACAGAAGAAACAAAAATTAGTTAAAGAAAAATATGCCCAGGCTCAATCAAAAAGGTTTGTTCATGGAGAGAAATTTTTATACCTGGGAAATACCTACCATCTTTGTATTGTCAATGAAAATACCTTGTCACAATTCGGCGAACCTGTTCTATTCGATAAAAAATTTTATCTATCAAGAGCATATCTTCCTGAGGCAAAAAAACTATTTAATGATTGGTACAGAAAACAAGCCTATCAGAAAATCAAGGAACGAGTAGATTGGCATTCCAATCTATTTGGACTCAAATACAATAAATTCGGTATAACCAATGCCCAAAAACGTTGGGGCTCGTGCAGTGCCAAAAACAACCTCCATTTTGCTTTGCGTCTGATTATGGCTCCTTTAAGTGTTATAGATTATGTGGTTATTCATGAATTAGCCCACATTAAAGAAAAAAATCACTCAAAGCGGTTTTGGGATAGAGTAAGGCTAATGCTCCCTGATTATCAAGAAAGTAAAAGATGGTTAAGGAAGAACGGGCACTTATTAGTATGTGTTTAGCCTGCCACAGAGACACAGAGTTCACAG
>SBAY01000220.1 GCA_005239945.1 Nitrospira sp. | reverse complement strand
TTTTTACAAAATATCAAACTTTTTAGTGGCTACATCTTCAGATAGAAATCAACGCAACTCTTTACTTAACAACATCTTAACCCAAAAATGCTGGCGGAATATCCGTTACAATTTGCAATGAATAATCTCCTCCCCCATCTCCCCTATATCTCCATATCCCCCTTTTTACACCTTTTTAGGCGTTCAACTACAAAGATTAAGCTATAGTGAGACACCACCCTATTTTTCACCATTCACGATAAAAAGGAGTATCTCTATAATTTCGTAGTTTACCTTTTCAATGTTCACTTTATCTCCTACCCTTTTTTTAAGTAAGGTATTGGCCAAAGGTGTCAGATAGGAAATAATCCCTTTGTCCACATCAGATTCCCATGGCCCTAAAATAGTGTATTCCTTGATTATTTCCCTATCATCAATGCCGGCGAGTTTTACCCTTGTTCCAATACTCACTCTATCGGTAGTTATATCTTCTGAAGAAATTGCTTTGACATTGGCTAATTGTGTCCTTAATTTCTCTAATTTGGCATAAAGGAATTGTTGTTGTTGTTTGGCGGCTTTATATTCGAAGTTTTCGCGCAAATCCCCATGAGCCCGAGCGGTAGCTATATCTTTAATATTTTCCGGAATATCTACTTTCATGATTTGTGTCAATTCTTGCTGTTTGGCATCTATCTGCTTTTGGGTAGCATAAAAATAATGGTATTGATTTCCTTTTCCTGCCTCATCTCCTGCAGATTGAATATCCAGGGGAAGGTCTTTTTTTAATAAGGCTTTAATCTTATCTTTTTCAAACTCGCGCAGGGCATTACTTTGTAATAAGGCATTATAGATTGCCTCCATCTGGGTAGTATTCAAATACAGATTTGCTTCCTCAACCTCTTCTAATAAAAATGCCTTTACCTGGGTTTGTAAGTTCCTTGCCTCATTCCAATCCATAAGTTTGATTAAGGTGGCCAAAAGGTCATATTTCTTAAGAACATTAAATTTTATATCTTCTTTAAATCTCTTTTTGCATACCCAGAGGAATTTTTCGGGATATTTCTTGTAAGACTGGGAAAGTGTAATTAGAAGTGTATCAAGTTTTTCTTTTACCGGGTGAGCCTGTTCATTTGAGGCATAAAGCTCCGTAACGATACCCTCTAAAAGCCTTGCCCCTTCAAGTTCAAAAAAGATATCTGAGTAAATCTCCGGCCACGCTTGCGGATGAACGGTTTTTATCATTCTCAGTATTTGCATCTGATAGTTTGGATTTTTTATCCTGGCTATCAGACGAGGGAGATTTGTATCGTTTTTAATAATTTCTTCACAGGTGTAGTCAAAGTTCGTTAATATCTCCTTAGCCCCTAATTCATAGACAAAGATAAAAATTTCAATAGCCAATGATGGATTTTTAGAAAGCGACAGATTGCCTGATTCAATCAACACCTTTAGAAATTGATTACTTACAGGGAGTCCTTTTTCGTAGGCCTCTTTGGTTATATCCATTTTTTCGTAGATTAAGGCCTTGTCGAATTTCATTTTCAGGTTATGTTCCACCCCTTGGACATCACACCATTGATAAGTCTTTGGAGTGGAAGATGAGGTAGCAATCCGCACATCTTTTTTTATCTGTGCCTGGAGATTATTCCACCAGGCTGACCATTCTTCCTCCGGGACAATATCCTGTAAATATGTCTTTATTTTCTGTGGTGTTAAGGGTTGTTTAAAACTTTTCAAAAGAAGGACCAAAAGCTCAAGAGGATTTTCTTGATTCATCTTCTTTAAGAGGGATATATCCGTAGCCTTTCTTACCAGGAAATGCCCGGTCTCCAATTTGGTTAATATCTCCGTAACGGCATCAAGGCTGATAGAGTGGTTCTTCTTATGTTCGAAGTCAATGACAACCTTTTTCTCCCGCAGAAGGTCACCATCGATTATCCGACCCATTCCCCACTCCGGTCGATAAAAATATTCACCTATATTAAAATAGAGATACTGGTCAAATACGGGTAGAATTTCAGTCAGTTTTACCTCACCTTTTATGCCTGAAGTTTCGATAAGTTCTCTTTTCTGCGGATGGTCTTGAAGAAGTACCTGGTAGCAATTAATGAGTTCTTGCCGGACAGATTTATCAGACCAGTCGGATTTGTCAGACAGGTTCGACCTGCTAAAAGCAACTATTTTCTTGAGTATCTCTAATACCTGGAGGAAATCGCCTTTTTCTTTGAAGTTTTCCATCAAAAGGAGGAGTAAAACGCAAGCCCGTTCTTTTTCTCCATGACGGGATAACCAATTGGCTGTTGAATAAAAAAGGGGAACATCATGAGGAGATAATTCCATCAGATTTAACCAAATATCCTCTATCTGGTCATACTTTTTAGCCTCCATCGCTTGCTGAAGTTGTTTTTTAAGATTTTGTATATTCATCGATTCAATTTAATTATACCATAATTCAAGGGTTATTGTCAAACAAAAATGATAAAATCCAGATTTTCCCCAACTTTTAGTAGTGATTTAAAGAAGTGGATTTTTTGAGGGGAAAAACCCTTTGAAAAGTGTTTTTCCCCTCAAACTCCCCTTTTCCTAAACTTTTTAACCACAAGAGTATAAAATTTTATTTACCCCA
>SBAY01000357.1 GCA_005239945.1 Nitrospira sp. | reverse complement strand
CCCTAATCTTTCGACAAACGAATATACCGCTTCTATCAAAGGCTGTATGAAAAAAACTTTGTTAAAAAAACGAGATCTTGCAAGTTTGTATTACAGAGAGCACAGAGAAATCAAAAATATAATCTCTGAGTCCTCTGTGTCTCTGTGGCTAATATAAGGAGATTTAAATGATAATTGCAGAACAAAAGCCAATTCAGGAAATAAAGGCGATGATAGCCGGCTACCAGAAGGTATTGATAGTTGGTTGTGATACCTGTGTGACTATCTGTATGGCTGGTGGGGGAAAAGAGGTAGGGGTTATTGCCTCTTGCCTGCGTATGGCTCTACAGATAGACGGAAAGAAACCGCAGTTGATTGAGGATTGTATCCAGCGTCAGTGTGAATGGGAATTTGTGGATGCCTTGAAGGATAAGGTTGCTGAGGTAGATGCCATACTTTCATCTGCCTGCGGCGTAGGTGTGCAGGCATTGGCTGAGAGATTCCCGAATAAACCAGTATATCCGGCATTGAATACCAGCTTTATGGGTATGCCAGTGGAACATGGGCTGTGGCTGGAAACCTGCCGTGGCTGTGGGAGCTGCGAGCTGGGCAGGTTTGGTGGAATATGTCCGATTGCTCGATGTTCAAAGGGATTGGTCAATGGCCCCTGCGGCGGTAGTCAGGATGGCAAGTGTGAGGTAAGCAAGGAAATGGACTGCGGCTGGCAATTGATTTATGAGCGGTTGAAGACCCTTAATCAACTTGAGCAAGTGGAGGAAATATTGCCGCCAAAGGATTGGTCAACTGACCGTGATAAAGGACAACGAAGAATATTAAGGGGAGATGTGTATTATGAGCAGACCGTTTAAGGATGTACTTACTTCAGGGGAGTTTGTAATTACCTCAGAGATAGGACCACCAAAGGGGACAAATATTGATAAGATGCTGCACCATATCGAGCTGTTAAAGGATAAGGTGCATGGCATGAATGTTACTGATAACCAGTCATCAGTGATGAGACTTTCATCATTGGCTGTATGCCATATTATTAAGGATCATGGCGGTGAACCGATTTTGCAGATGACCTGTCGGGATAGAAACCGCATGGCATTGCAGTCAGACCTGCTTTCTGCCTATGTTCTGGGTGTGCGAAATGTGCTCTGCCTGACTGGCGATCATATCAGTCTTGGCGATCATAAGGGCAGTAAACAGGTGTTTGACCTTGATTCTGTGCAATTGATTGCAGCAACAAGGAATCTGGAGCAGGGTCAGGACCTTGGCGGGAACAAATTAGATGGTGGGGTTGAATTTTGTATCGGTGCTACTGCCACCCCTGAGGCAGATAATATGGATTCTCAGCTCTTGAAGTTTCGTAAAAAAATAAAGGCAGGGGCAGAATTTTTTCAGACACAGGCAGTCTATGATATGGATATGCTCAAGAAATTCATGGAACATGCCCGGCAATCCAATACTAAGGTATTGGCTGGTATCCTTGTCTTTGTCTCCGCAGGCATGGCAAAGTATCTTAATGCCAATGTAGCCGGGGTAACCGTTCCGCAGGAGCTTATCGATGAGATGGCTGGTGCGGAAAAGGGTAAGGCATTGCAAAAGGGTATGGAAATAGCAGCCCGTCAGATTAAACAGATAAAGGACGAAAATATCTGTCCAGGTGTGCATATCATGGCTATTGGCAAGGAAGAGATAGTGCCAGAGATACTGGATATGGCCGGGGTGTAATTAAGTCCTATAAGTCCTATATGTCCTATAAGTCCTATAATACTTTAAAATCAGGAGGTTTATAATGGAAGCTATTCAACCAAGACATATTTCTGACGAGATTAAAGGGTTTTTAAAGAATGTGGATTTCAATACCTGCTTAACCTGCGGGACTTGTGCCGGAGGATGTCCTGTATCCGGAATTTCAGGGGAGCTTGAAGGATGGGATATTAGGAAGGTTCTTCGGAAATTAGTTTATGGCATGGTAGATGAGATAGTTGACTCCAAATTCCCCTGGGTATGTACAGGTTGTGGCCGTTGTATCCATGCCTGCCCAATGAAGATTGATATTGTCTATCTGATGAAGATAATGAAAAAACTCAGAGACAGGGATAAGGTGCCCGGTATTCTGCATAAGGGTGTCCTAAAGGTGCTTGAGACAGGGAACAATATGGGTATTCCGGAAAAGATATATATGGATGTATTAGACATAGTTGGGGAAGAACTGCGGGAACAGCCGGGATTTGAAGATTTTAACCTGCCGATAGACAAGGATAATGTAGATGTTGCCTTTTACCCTAATTCTAAGGAGATATCTGCTGACTCTGATGATATGAAATGGTACTGGAAGATATTTCACGCAGCTAAGGCAAACTGGACTATCCCCAAAGATAACTGGGAAGCCGTTGATTGGGGAATATTTACTGCCAATGATGAGGCATCTATGACCCTGGCTAAACGCAAGATTGATTTTGTCAAGTCACACAACATCAAGCGATTGATATTGCCTGACTGTGGTGGAGGTTCTCTTGGTGCACGAAGTAGCATTGAAAAATGGAAGGCAAAAGACCCATCCCTGGCAATTGATTATCTTTACATATATGATATTTTTATCGAATATATGAAAGAGGGTCGGATAAAGGTTGACAAGAGCAAGAATACCAAAATTCATACCTGGCATGATTCTTGTAAGCATGGGCGAGAGGCAGAACGTATGTTTGGTCAGGGCAAGTATGATGAACCACGCTGGCTGCTTCAGCAATGCACAGATAACTTTGTAGAAATGCACCCAACAAGAGAAAATGCCTTTTGCTGTGGTGCTGGTGGTGGTGCCTGGGCAGGGCCATACAAAGAAGAGCGAAATTACTATGGTCGCAAAAAAGCTGAATCCATAAAGAATTCAGGGGCAGAGGTAGTTGTTGTCGGCTGCTCAAATTGTCGAGACCAGATTCTGCGCGGCTTGAAACCAAAGTATAATCTAAACATCGAGGTTAAATACATCTGGGAAATAATAGCTGAATCCTTGATTATGGAGTAGGTTTGTGTTGAGATATGATATTAGATTGCATTCAAAGAAAAACTTATAAACAGTAGACTTTGATAGTTAATTTCAGATTGGATTTAACCACAAAGTACACAAAGGATACACAAAGTTCACTAAGAAAAAATTTTTGTATTCTTTGTGATTCCTTTGAGTCCTTTGTGGTTAATCTTTATATTTTTGATTGCAAATTGGTACGAATCTCGATCTACATACTAAAAACAAGGAGAAAAGGGAAATGAGTTTTGAGCTTAACGGAGTGTTCTATCAAACTGATAAGGAGGGGTATCTGGAAAACCCGGAGAATTGGAATAAAGAGGTTGCTGAATATATGGCCAGCACGGTAGATACTGAACTGACACCAGAACATTGGCAGGTCATTGAGATTCTCAGAGACTATTATCAGGAATACGGATATCCTCCACAGGTGAAGGTAATAGTAAAAACGATGCAAAAGAGATTTGGGACAGAAAAAGGCAATTATAAGTATTTTTATCAACTCTTTCCCAAAGGCCCATATCTCCAGGCTTATAAAATTGCCGGAGTTTCCAATCCCTGTAAGTGGATGTGAAGTATCTCCGACACCAGGTGTCCCTCCGTCATAAATGGCGGAGTTATTTTAGAATTACCCGCTTTTATTATACGCAAAGTCAACTACTTTTTACCAGCCTGTTTACAAAGGTTCTTTTCTTTCAATTCCTTTTCCCACTTAACCAGGTCCTCCAGGGAAACCTCCTCTAATATCTGGACAATTGTCTGGTTAATCTTTGTCCAGAGCAATTGGGCAGCACATTCCCCTGCTCGTTCACATTTTTCCTCATTCTTTAACTCTGTACAAAAAACAATTTCAAGCGGTCCTTCAACTATTTCGAGTATTTCACTGGCTTTGATTTCTGAGGCTGGTTTAGCCAGGCAATATCCACCATGAGAACCGCGAATACTCTCTACCAATCCTGCCTTCCTTAATTTCGTAACTAATTGTTCTACATAGGGAAAGGATATGTTTTGTCTTCTGGCAATATCACTTACAGCCAGCCATCCCTCTCCTTCATGAAGGACCATATCCAACATAATTCTCAAATCATACCTGCCTTTTGTTGAAAGCCGCATATTATTTACCTCCTGGGTTTCTCTTCACCTGAAAGTTCATAACTATAATATATTATAATTATAATATAT
>SBAY01000105.1 GCA_005239945.1 Nitrospira sp. | reverse complement strand
TGTATTACCGAAGAGCCGTGTGAGGGAAAACCTCAAGCACGGTTCTGTGAGGGGCATTAAGCAATTAAAAGGAGGTTGTTGAATATGTCTACTCGACATCTTAAAACTAAGGAAGATGTACTGAAGTTAGTTAAGGAAAAGGATGTCAAATTTATTCATCTGTGGTTCACAGATATTTTAGGCCAGTTGAAGAGTTTTTCTGTAACGGATGTGGAATTGGAAAATGCACTTAGTCATGGAATGGGTTTTGACGGCTCATCAATCACCGGGTATCAGGATATTGAAGAAAGTGATATGATTGCTATGCCGGATATTTCAACCTTTCAAATACTTCCCTGGATGCCAAAGGAGAAGGCTGTAGCACGAATGATCTGCGATATATTAGAGCCAGGAGGCAAGGTTTATGAAGGGGACCCACGCTATGTGTTGAAAAGGGTATTGCAAAGAGCCAAAGATATGGGTTTTGACCATTTTTATATAGGCCCTGAACTTGAATACTTCTACCTCAATTCATCCGACTCCACTCAGGTGCTTGATAAAGGTAGTTACTTTGATTTAACGACACTTGATGCCGGCTCGGACCTCCGGCGAGAGACAATACTTGCCTTAGAGGCAGTAGGTATTCATGTGGAATACAGTCATCATGAAGTGGCACACTCTCAACATGAAATAGATATTCGCTATGCCGATGCCTTGAAAATGGCAGATAATGTGGTTACATATCGATTAATAGTTAAAGAGATTGCCCAAAAATATGGCGTCTATGCTACATTTATGCCTAAACCAATCTTTGGACAAAATGGCAGTGGTATGCATACCCACCAATCACTCTTTAGAGGAGAAAGAAATGCCTTTTTTGACCCGCAGGATAAATATCATTTAAGTGATATAGCCAAAAAATTTATTGCCGGCCAGTTGAAACATGCCAAAGAGATAAGTTGTCTCTTTGCCCAATGGGTAAATTCATACAAACGGCTTGTCCCGGGCTATGAGGCACCAGTATATATCGCCTGGTCACAACGGAACAGGTCAGCTTTAATCAGGATTCCTGTTTATCATCCGGGGAAGGAACAAGCTACTCGCTGTGAGTTGAGATGTCCTGACCCTGCCTGCAATCCTTATCTTACCTTTGCGGTGATGCTTGCCGCTGGATTAGATGGAATTGAAAAAGGATATGAACTCCCAAAGCCTATGGATAAAAACCTATATCATCTCACTGATGAGGAAAGGAAAAAGGCTGGTATTGAATCCCTGCCGCATAGTCTTGGAGAGGCAATTAGTCTGGCAGAAAATAGCGAATTAGTTAGAAAAACACTCGGTGAACATGTCTTTAGCCGATTTATTCAGTTGAAAAAATGGGAGTGGGAAGAGTATCGTATTCAGGTAACCCAGTATGAATTAGAAAAATTTCTGCCCATTCTGTAATGAGGAGATTAAAAGATGTCCACCCAACAATTACTCTCAAAAATCCCATTTGAAAGAAAATATAATGAGGATATAATAATAGCCAGAAAGATGACTCCACAACAAAAGTTGGATTTAATAATACAACTTCATTCAGTAGGCTTAGAATTAATAGAGGCAAAGGATAAAGAAAAAAAACTTGAATGGTACAAAAAAGAAAATGAATTAAGAAAACAAAGGCTTAAAAATTTTATAAAGAGTCAACTTGAAAGGATTACAAAAGAGTGAAAAATGATTTTGAAGAAGGGTTATTAAAGTTTGTCTTGATTTTAAACGAACTAAAGTTAAATTACACTATTATAGGTGCAATAGCTACAGGGATTTATGGTTTGTCTCGGACAACATACGATGTAGATATTATCCTCTGTCTAGAAAAGATAAAATTTACCCCTTTTTTAGAAAGGCTACAAGAGAGCGGGTTTAATTTTAATGAAGAGCATTTTTTGAAAGAATTAGAAGATGGTTATCTTACCGAGGTTTATTATAAGAATATAAGAATAGATATTCTTCTGCCTGTTTTGCCTTATTTTAATCAAGTGATAAAAAATGCAGTTACCTTTAATTTCTATGGTCATGATTTAAAATTTGCTACTGCTGAGGATTTAATCATATTAAAACTACTCTCTAACAGAGAAAGTGATCTAAAAGATGTAGAGGGAATAAAAGAGATACAACTAAATCTTAATATTTCGTATATTAAAGATTGTTTGAAAAAGATTATTGGAGAAACACATCCTTCATTTAAAATATTTCAACAACTATTTGAGAAATAAAGATAATATTTACTGAGATGGGCAACCATTTTTTCTTGATTTTTTGACTGAATGGGATAAAGTACAGAAAACTATATAATAACTTGTTAGATGAGAAGAAAATTGATTAGGAGGTGAACTGTGAATAGACAATTAACAGCAATTATCGAACGGGAAGGTAATGGATATGTATCCTTATGCCCAGAAGTGGATGTGGCAAGCCAAGGTGATACTATTGAGGAAGCAAGAAGGAATTTATCTGAGGCATTGGAACTATTCTTTGAAATGGCATCACCTGAGGAAATCAGAGGAAGACTCCACGATGAAGTTTATGTTACAAACGTGGAGGTAGCAGTTGCATAAATTACCTATCCTTTCAGGTAGAGAGATCTGCTGTATTCTTGAAAAGCATGGATTTTCCGAAGTGAGAAGGCGAGGAAGTCATATTGTAATGCAACGAATATTGCCCAATACTACGATTACGGTTCCAGTCCCTGATTATAAAGAAATTCATATTGGCACATTACTTTCTATCATTCGGCAATCAGGTTTGCAAAGGTCAGAGTTTGAATTATAAAAATCATCTAACGAATCGCTGCAGCCGATCTCGCTTATGCTCAATAATAGGGACAGTTACCGTTTATTGTCTAACCAATCGCTGCAGCTGATCCTTCTGGCAAGTGAGCTATCATTAGGTTTGCTATATCGTCAATCTATGAGGAGGTTAGAATGGCCATAGAATTGGAAAAAGTAGAAATAACTATTATTGGAGCCGGCGTTGTGGGACTTGCCTTAGCAGCGGAAATAGCTGATACCAGTAGGGAAATATTGGTCATCGAACGGCATGAACACTTTGGTCAGGAGACCAGCAGTCGAAATAGTGAGGTCATTCATGCCGGCATCTATTATCCTAAAGATTCATTAAAGGCTAAATTGTGTGTTGAAGGCAACCGACTTCTTTATCAGATATGTGCCCAGCATCAAATTCCCCATCAAAAAATAGGCAAGTTGATTGTCGCCTTAAATGATGAAGAGGTTGAAGGACTTGAATCGTTGTTGGCCAGAGGAAGAGATAATGGTGTCTCTGATCTTCAACTCCTCTCTCAAAAAGAGGTCCGTCAGATGGAACCGCACATTAATGTCTCATCAGCCCTCTGGTCTGGCTCAACAGGAATCATTGATACCCATAGTCTGATGAAATACTTTGAAACATCAGCCATATCAAAGGGTGTAGATTTTGCCTACGGCTGTGAGGTAGAATCCATTGAGAAAAAAACTGATGGGTATGAGGTAGATATTCGGGATGCAGATGGGGAGAGATTCTCCTTCTTGAGCCGAATAGTAATTAATTCCGCAGGGCTTTGTGCAGATAAAATTGCCGCTTTAGCCGGTATCGATATTGATGCAGCTGGATACCGAATACATTATTGTAAAGGGGAATATTTTAGCCTGGGAGGAGGAAAACATAAATCCATCCATCACCTTATCTATCCTCCACCAACATCTATTAGCCTTGGCATACATGTTGTTTTAGATTTGCAGGGCCGAGTGAAATTAGGTCCAAACGCCTTCTATGTTAATGAGATTGATTATCAGGTAAATGAGGCACATAAAAAGGACTTTCTTGAGTCTGTCATACCCATCCTTCCCTTTGTAGAAGAGTCGGATATCACCCCAGATATGGCTGGCATCAGACCAAAACTCCAGGCACCAGAGGACCCCGTCAGGGATTTTGTCATAAGCCACGAAGCGACACTGGGTTTGCCGGGCTTGATTAATCTTATCGGTATCGAGTCCCCTGGATTAACTGCTTCCCCTGCTATCGCAAAATATGTAAAGGAAATGATAGAAGAGCTGTCTTAAGTAGTAATCGGTAATCAGGATGACTTGAAATTGGGAATTGGAAAATAGAAATTAGAAAAAGAAAAGGAAGTCGCATTTATTTTTCCTTCTAATTTCTAATTTCCAAAAGAAATTTCAGCAAAAAACAATGGATAGGAATCGTCACAGTAACTGCTAAAATTAAAGTTGAAGATTTACTGCTATACTTTCCAAAAGTGAAAATAATCTTTCGCACTCCAAATTACCCCAAAAACACTATTTTCCAAATCACAAAAATTCCCCAACTTTTTTACTAACCCAAGTTTCGCACTTTTTACAAAAAATGGTCAAAAAACTTTTGGTAAATAGGAAATGGGAAATAGGAAATAGGAAGTGAAGATCAATCTTCGCTTTTACTCTTCTTTTTAGCAGTTGATACACTCTTACCAAGGATACTTTTTCTTC
>SBAY01000308.1 GCA_005239945.1 Nitrospira sp. | reverse complement strand
TCCTTAAATTATCCAAAATGGGCTATTTTTCGTTATCGCCTACATATGAAAAAAACTTTGTTAAAAAAACAACATCTTGCAAGTTTGTATTACAGATGGCTATAATTCCTCAAAGATTAAATTCTTACAATCCATACCAGGGCGATGAGGAACTATTGACTATAAAAGAATTAGCCAGTATCCTTAGAGTTCAATATCTAAAAGCCTATGAGATGGTGGTTAATGACGAAATCAAAGGTGTGTATATTGGCCGATGGAAAATCAGAAAAACAGAGGTAGCCAGGTATCTTGATTCTCAGGAAAGTGAACAACTTTATAAATGGGGAATGACCGAGAAAGAGATTGGGAGGATAGATAACGCTATTAATTATTTTAAAGAGGTAACTCGAATTTATCCCCTGCATAAAGATGCCCATTGGCAACTTGCCCAGATTTACCTGGAAATGGGGAAAAATGATAAAATATACCAATTATGGGCGATTGATAGACTTAAGCAAATTCTTAAGTTCGACCCGGAAGATATAGAAATTCACACTAAGATAAAAGAAATTATCAATTATTAATTGATAATTGTTAATTGTTACAGGAGATGAATGATGGAGAATGGACTTTTAACCTTATATGAAGTGGCTAAAATCCTGCGGGTTAAACCTTTAACCATTCATCGAATGCTTCATCGGGATGAGCTCAAAGGCACAAAGATAGGTAGAGACTGGCGATTTAAAAAAACTGAACCGGAACGATACCTTAAGGAGCAGGAAAGTAAAGGTCATTTTGTCATTGGAATGAAATTTAAAACAGTGAACAGTCTCAACAAAGCCATTGACTGTTTTAAAGAGGCAACAAAGGTTTATCCGCAAAATAAAAAGGCACATCTTGAACTGGGTAAGATATATTTTGATAAGAGTAGGGAGGATAAAATATTCTCTACCTGGGCAAAACAAAGACTGGCGAAGGTATTAGAGATTGACCCTGAAAATGCAGAGGCATTTGTTCTCCTACAAAAAATAGGCTCAGATATCAAAGAGACAAATCCTGCCAATATCTTTGAAGAAAAGATAAATCAACTCTCCGATTTTGCTAAAGCAAATTTTGATGGAGCAGATTTTGTTAAAAATATTGATAAAGAACATCATCATTTCCCTGAACATATTCATCATACGGTGAAAACATTAAGTGAAATGGTCAATAATATAGATGCCTATTCAAAAGGGCATTCAGAGAAGAAGGCAATTTATGCCTCGGCAATTGGACAAAGATTAGGATTGCCCTATCATCAATTAGAAATCATTCAAATGGCGGCATTTTTATATGATATTGGGAAAATCAAAATCGATAAGGAAATTTTATTAAAACCAGGCAGACTTACCGAGGAAGAATTAGAGGTTGTTAAATCTCACCCGAGGTTAGGGTTTGATATTCTTAAAGAAGCCGGTCTGCCGGATGAAGTTTCTTCCTCTGCCCTTTTTCATCATGAATCCTATGATGGTAAAGGTTATCCACAGGGATGCTCAGGAGAAGAGATTCCTTTGGTTGCTCGAATTATCAGGGCAGTTGACACCTTTGGTGCCCTTGTTTCCGAGCGACCTTATCGAAAACCATTATCATTTGATGAGTCCATAAATGAGTTAAAAAGGCTCTCTGGCTCCGAGATTGACTCCAATATAGTCAATACATTTTTAGATATTTTAGCAGAAGATAAGGATTGGATATTCAAAGGTGAGTATATCAGGAAAAAATTCCCCATCCGCAGGATATTAATTATTAATGATGACCTCTGGACAGCTAAGGCGATAAAGGGAAGTTTAGAATTAGAAGGTTTTGGGGCTATTATCGCCCAAACTGGAGAGGATGCCCTGCAAAAAATCTATGAATTACCACCAGATCTAATCATCACCGAGATTTCATTACCGGATATAAATGGATATGAACTTTGTAAAAGATTAAGCCGTGAAAGACGCTCCGCACATATTCCGATTATTACGATTACAACCAATTCAGATATAGGGGAGGAGATTAAGGTATTAGAAAGTGGTGCGGATGTTTATATGGTTAAACCTTTTAATCTAATAGAATTATCCGCCCGGGTAAAGGCATTACTCAGACGGGTAGAACAGGAGCGTGTGGTCAGCCCGCTAACAGGATTACCCGGCACGGTATCAATCGAAGAAGAGATTCTAAAACGGGTAGTCAATCATAATGAAAAATTTGAAGTAATGTATTTAGACATTGATAATTTTAAAGCCTTTAATGATGTTTACGGCTTTTTACAAGGGGATTCGGCTATTAAATTAACGGCTAAAGTTTTATTGGAGAGTTTTGAAAAATTCGGCTCTAAATCCGATTTCATCGGCCATATTGGTGGGGATGACTTTATCGCTATTACTACCCCTGACCGGGCAGATAATCTTTGCCAGGAGATAATCTCACAATTCGATTTAAGGATAAAAGACCTGTATCAGGAAGAGGATATTAAAAACGGCTACATCATAAGGAATTCCCGCAGCGGTGAAAAAGAAAAATTTCCCCTCCTGACTATATCCATTGGTTGTGTCAATAATTTAAAAAGAAAGCTTACCTCTTATTGGGAAGTAGGTGAGATAGCTACCGAGGTGAAGGAATACGCCAAATCCAAACAGGGTAGTAGTTATCACCGTGATGTCAGGGCGTTTGAAGGGGTAAGGATATAATAATTATCAATTAGAGGATGGATTATATTATGGAAGATGTAATACAAAAATTTTGTGATTTAGCTAAACAAAAGTATGCCCGACAGATTGGGAAAATGATACTTTTTGGTTCTTTTGCCAGGGGAGAGAAGAATAAAGATAGTGATATTGATTTGTTAATTGTCTGGCGTGGTAATAAAAGAAAGGGTTGGAATAGCTTAGAAAAGATTGCCTTTCCTCTTATTTTGGAAAGTGAAAAATACCTTTCTCTGAAAATACTCGGTTGGCGAGAATTTAAAAAGATGGAAAAAATGGGTAATCCTTTTATTCAAAATATAAAAAAAGAAGGGATTGATTTTGCATAAAGACTTAATTAAAAAATACTTACTAAATGCAGAAGAAAAACTATCTGTTGCTGAATATCTGTTAAAGGGCAAATTTTACAAGGATTCTATGAGTAGATCGTACTATTCAATGTTTTTTGCCGCTAAAGCACTATTGGCTACAAAGGAAATATATTCAGAAAGTCACAGCGCAGCAGAGCCGCAACCAAATCCCAACCTAACGGTTGGAAAAGGAGGTTTATCGCTTTAGCCACACCAAGGTATGTCTTTAAAACCTTCTCC
>SBAY01000129.1 GCA_005239945.1 Nitrospira sp. | reverse complement strand
GCCATGGAAAAAGAGGTGCGGTTTGCTATTCGTGAAGGTGGACATACCGTTGGGGCTGGTGTGGTGACAGAGGTAATTGCGTAGGGAGATTTTATAGGTTTTATATGTCCTATATGCTCTACATGTCCTATAATATCTCCCCCGTTGAGGGTAGAGAAGGAATTATGGAGTGCGGTGGATTGCCATCGCATATATCCACTTTATCAAAATGCAATTAGAAAAAGAAAGTTGGAAAATAATAGCACAAAAGATATTTGATTTAGGGAATCTGGGGATAACTGTTCTTATATTTGGGCTTCTGATTTCTAAACAAGCTATTAATTTCTGGTTGGTGAGTTTAGGAATAATCTTATATCTTTCGTGTTTACTTATTGGAATAACACTTTTAAGAAAGAAATAAAATAATGGAAAATACAGGAATAGTTATAAGCGGTTTAATAATCATTTTATGGGTAATTTTTGGGCCGGTGATGTTACATGATTGGCAGGAGAAAAAAAAACAAAGAAAATATAAATTCAGAGAACATGTATAATAATTAAAAATTATGAATTAAAAATTAAAAATTGAGGATTGTTTTTTTGTTCCTTAAATTTTTAATTATACGAGGAGGTATGAAAACAAATGAATTCTTTAAAGACTTTTATTTTGCTGGTAGGTTTAACCTTACTTTTAATCTTTGTAGGACAGATTTTGGGTGGACGAGAAGGTATGATTTACGCCTTTGGTATAGCCTTGCTAATGAATTTTGTCAGCTATTGGTTTTCAGACAAGATAGTTCTGGCTATGTATAGGGCTAAAGAGGTGACCGTAAAAGATGCACCTAAATTACATCGGGTAGTAAATAATTTATGCCAATTATCTCAATTACCAACACCAAAGGTCTATATTATTCCCGGGCTTACTCCCAATGCCTTTGCTACCGGCAGAGATCCAAATCATGCCGCGGTGGCTGTTACCGAGGGGATACTTCAATTATTAAGTGAAGATGAATTGGAAGGGGTATTAGCCCATGAACTGGCGCATATTCAAAATCGTGATATTTTAATTGCCACCATTGCGGCGGTCATTGCCGGGGCAATTACTATGATGGCCTCGATGGCCAGGTGGGCGGCTGTATTCGGTAGCAGAAATGATGATGAGGGACGAAACCCATTAGTATTCATAGTTATGCTCGTGGTAGCACCTTTAGCCGCCATGCTCATCCAGATGGCTATCTCTCGCTCTCGGGAATACTTAGCTGATGCCTCTGGGGCAAGAATGTGTGGTAAACCACTAAGTCTGGCTAATGCCTTACGAAAATTAACCCTCGGCGTCCAACGAATACCTATGGATGCCAATCCGGCTACTGCCCATATGTTTATTGTCAGCCCATTTTTGGGTGGTGGTTTGATGACCTTGTTCTCTACTCATCCCTCAATTGAATCAAGGATAGCTAAATTAGAAAAGATGTAATGGGAAAAATCCTTTATTCTATATTTAATACTACCTCAGGCTGGATGGGGATAGCGGCAAATGAGTACGGGTTGATATTTACCGTTCTTCCGCAGATTGATAAAAAAAAGGCACTTTCCTTAATTAAAGAAAAACTTCATCAAAACAATTTGGTCAGGGATGAGAAATATTTCAAGGAAATAAAGACCTCATTAATTGACTATTTTGAAGGTAAACGGGTAGTCTTTGATTATCCATTGGATTTAAGATTGGCCACTGAATTTGAAAAAAAGGTCTGGAGGGTGACTCAAACTATTCCTTATGGTCAGGTGCGAACATACCAATTTATTGCCAGAGAAATAGGCCATCCAAAGGCATTTAGGGCAGTTGGTCAGGCATTGAAGAAAAATCCACTTCCAATTATCATCCCCTGTCATCGAGTTATTCAGAGTAATGGTAAATCAGGTGGATTTTCAGGTGGAATAGAATTTAAGGAAAAATTGCTTATGCTGGAAACATGAGCAATTGTCAATTTTTACTTTTTTCTTCTTCCTCTTCCTCTAATATTTTAATAAATACATCTACTAGTTCAGGGTCAAATTGCATACCGGCGCATCTTCTCAGTTCCATGATAGCGTTAGATTTAGATAATGCCTTACGATATGGTCTATCTGAGGTCATAGCATCATAACTATCTGCTATCTCTATTATCCGAGCCTCTAAGGTAATATCTTTACCGAGAATGCCATAAGGATAACCTTTACCATCTATTCGTTCATGGTGTTGATAAACACTCGAAAGAATCTCTTTGGGGAAATCTATAGGTGACAGAATCTTAACACTAATCGAAGGATGCTTTTTCATATCATTAAATTCTTCTAATGTTAAGGCACCTGGTTTTAAAAGTATATTTTCACTAACACCAATTTTACCTATGTCATGGAAAAGGCCAGCTAAATAAATGTGTCTTTGATTGGTTTTAGATAATCCTAATCTATCAGCAATAAGTACAGCGTAATGGGCAACTTTTTCGCAATGTCCCCTGGTGTATGAATCCTTTGCCTCGATTGTTTCGGCTAATGACTGAGTAATACTAATTATTCCTTCTCTTCTTAAGACAAATAGTCGAATATTCTCAATGGCAATAGTGGCCTGGTTGGCTAAATTACAAAGCAAGGTTATTTCATCCTCAGTATATTTATGAGGTTTTGTCGAATAAATAGTAATTGCCCCCAAAGCCCTATTCTGGAAAATTAATGGGACGGAAAGTAGCGAGGCAATATTTTCTTTCCTGGCTCGAACTGTGTCTTCAAGTCGATTATCTTCCTCAATATTACTAACAAATATAGGGGTTTTTTGTTTGACTACTTTACCAACAATACTTTTCCCAACCCTTATCTCGGTTTTTTTAAGATATTCCTTGCTTAATCCAATAGAAGTGGTCATCACCAGGATTTTCCCTTTTTCGTCTAAAAGCCTGATAGAGCATTTTTTAACCCCCATACCAGCAGCGGCGGCTTTGACTATGGACATAAGCACCTTTCTTAAATCCATAGTCGCAATAATAGTTTTGTTTATCTCAAATAACCCAGAAATTTCTATATTCTTTTTATCTAATTGATGTTTTTGATAACATAGATTAGAGATAAGACTAACAATAGAGAAAAGATGAGTTTCTCGAGCCACGATATCTTTTTTAGAGATGATATTCATTCCTTTTAATACAGATGTTAATTTAGATACCTCAATACCTAATTCAGAGGATATTTTTGGGATTTTGGCAGATACCTTTGCCCGGGAAGTGAGCAAACCTTTTACGACTATCAATCCAATCAAGACTTCATCAGTTATTATTGGTGTAATTAAACAAGAAAGACCGACAGGACAGATTAGATTTGTGGGCTTATTTATTCCCTTTACTTTAGCCAAAAATTCATCGCATCTTTTCGCCCCTTCTGGTGTATTTTTAATGAGCCGACAAAATTTATTTACCTGACCTGGCTGTAAAGGTAAGCTATCTTTTGGGTCTATAATTTCTACATCAGTTTCAAATGTCTGGCCTAAACTATTCTGAATATCTTTAATCGTAGAGCGGTTAATTAAATCTGTTAATTTGGGATAAGTCTCATTTTTAGTCTTTGTAACCATGGTCTAATATTTTTCCTCCGTTGGTATAATTTATTAAATTATACCATAAAATTGGTGATTAGTCAAGGATAATTTTACACACACCCCTTTTCTAAGGGTGCGTGTAAAATTTGTGGGTAACACTTTACTATTTGAACCAGACCGGATTTTACCCTTTATGTTGTGCCATATGACACATACTATATAATATAG
>SBAY01000221.1 GCA_005239945.1 Nitrospira sp. | reverse complement strand
TTAAAAAACACCTCTCTTTAAACCACTACTAAAACTTGACAGGGTATTAGGTCGCATCTCCTTCCAAATTCAGAAGAAATGAGAGAATGAAGAAGTATTTCTATCTCGTTTTTTACTCCTTGACAATTTCATAAACTAAATTTATACCTACATAAATTTTTAGAATTTGATGTTTGTGGAATTTTTATGTTATAATATTTTGTTACTTGTAAAATAGCAAAATTTAGATATTAAGGAGGAAAAAATATGTCAAAATTAATTGCCCCACATGGAGGTGGAGAATTAAAACCCTTGTTGCTGACCGGGGATGAACTCCACGAAGAGCGGAAAAAGGCAAAATCATTAGTTGAGATTAAAATGAGTTCAAGAGAGACATCTGATTTGATTATGCTGGGTATTGGTGCCTTTACACCATTGGATGGATTTATGGGTTACGATGATTGGAAAGGTGTTTGCGACGAGATGAAACTGACTAACGATGTGTTCTGGCCTATTCCAATTACCCTTTCGACGACAAAGGGACAGGCAGATAGTTTGAAAAAAGGTGAAGAGGTTGCCTTGATTGATGAGGAAAGCGGTGAATTAATGGGCACGATGAAGGTAATGGAAAAATATACCATTGATAAGGAGCATGAGTGCAAGCAGATATTCCGAACAGCTGACCATGCCCATCCAGGTGTCCATAAGGTTATAACCCAGGAAGAGGTAAATATTGCCGGGCCGGTAAAGGTATTAAATGAACTTCATTACCCGGATGAGTATGGTGATAAATATATGCGTCCTGCACAAACCAGGGCACTTTTTCAAGAAAAAGGCTGGAGCACGGTAGCCGCTCTGCAATTGCGAAATCCAATGCACCGCGCCCATGAATATTTGGCTAAAATAGCTATCGAGATTTGCGATGGCGTGTATATCCATCAATTGGTCGGTAAACTCAAAGAAGGGGATATTCCTGGAGATGTCAGGGTAAAGGCAATTGACCTCCTGGTTGAGAAATATTTTGTCAAGGATACCTGTGTTCAAGGGGTTTATCCTATGGAAATGCGTTACGGTGGACCACGAGAGGCATTGCTTCATGGTGTCTTCCGTCAAAACTATGGCTGTAGCCATTTACTTATTGGTCGGGACCACGCCGGCGTTGGCGATTACTACGGTCCTTACGATGCGCAGCATATCTTTAATGAAATACCAGCAGGTTCACTCCTACTTGAGCCGCTTAAGATTGATCTGACCTTTTACTGCGTTAAATGTGACGGCATGGCCTCAACAAAAACCTGCCCTCACGATAAGACAGATCGGGTCATATTGAGTGGGACAATGCTCAGGAAAATGCTTTCGGAAAACCAGGAAGTTCCAGACCATTTCAGCCGACCTGAGGTGTTGGAGGTATTAAAAGAGTATTATGCGACATTAGAGGAGAAGGTCGAAATTAAGCTACATAAGCATGCCCGAGGAGATAAATAAAAGGAGGTGATGGAAAGACAAAAGACTATAGACTTAAGACTATAGACTAAAGACTATAGACTAAAGACTAAAAAAGACTAAAGAGGAGGTAAAATAAATGCCAAGTTTTGTTATTGCAGAAAAGTGTGATGGTTGCAAGGGGCAGGATAAGACTGCATGTCAGTATATTTGCCCAAATGACTTATTAAGATTGAATGATGAAAAGACCAAGGCATTCAATCAAGAAACAGACCAATGCTGGGAATGTTATTCATGTGTCAAGATATGTCCACAACAGGCTATCGAGATTAGGGCTTATGCGGATATTGTACCGATGGGGGGGAAAATCATTCCTCTAAGAGGGACAGATTCGATTATGTGGACAGTCCAATTTAGAAATGGAAACATCAAAAGATTCAAATTCCCAATTCGGACCACACCTGAGGGGTCTATCAAACCTTATGAAGGTAAACCAGAACCAACTGAGGCTGACATTAAGACTCCGAACTTATTTACAGAAATAGGAAAAACACTTCCTGTTCCTGCAAAATAAAGTAGGACAAGCATCTTGCTTGTCGTTAATAAAGTAGGACAAGCATCCTGCTTGTCATTAATAGTAGGGTAGGCATCCTTGCCTGCCATTAGTAAAATTAAAAAGGAGGTAAAAAAATGTCTGTACAAACTCAAGATACTTCGCATTTTTGTAAAGACCCACAGATTCAAGAAGTAAAGACAGACTTATTGATTATTGGGGGCGGCATGGCAGCCTGTGGAGCGGCTTATGAAGCTAGAAAATGGGCACCGGCGAATATGAAGATTACATTGGTTGACAAAGCGGCTATGGAAAGAAGTGGTGCTGTAGCCCAGGGTCTTTCGGCTATCAATACCTATCTGAGTGAAAATACACCTGAGGATTATGTGAAAATGGTCTCCAACGATTTGATGGGTATTGTGCGTGATGACCTGATTTATGATGTGGGGAGACATGTCGATGATACGGTGCATAAATTCGAGGAATGGGGTCTGCCAATCTGGAAAGACCATAGCACTGAAGGTGTTCCACTGGAAAAGGGTGGCAAGCCTGTCCGAACAGGTAAATGGCAGATAATGATTAATGGTGAGTCCTACAAAACCATCGTAGCTGAGGCGGCTAAAGCCTCTCTTGGTATGGACAATATCTATGAAAGGGTGTTTATTGTTAAACTTATACTTGATGAGAAGGAAGAAAATCGTATAGCTGGAGCAATAGGATTCAGCACAAGAGAGAACAAGATATACATCTTTAGAGCCAATGCGGTTATTATGGCCTGCGGTGGTGCGGTAAATATTTTTAGACCAAGACAGTCAACCGCAGAGGGTATGGGTAGAGCCTGGTATCCTATTTGGAATGCTGGTTCGACATACACTATGGCCGCTCAGGTTGGGGCAGAATTAACTATGATGGAAAACCGATTTGTCCCGGCCAGGTTCAAAGATGGAGCAGGTCCAGTGGGTGCCTGGTTCTTACTATTTAAAGCAAAAGCAATGAATGCCCTGGGTGAAGATTACAGTGTGAGGAATAAAGACCTTCTCCAGGCATATCTTCCCTATGGTAATTCTAAGGTAACCCCAACTTGCTTACGAAACCATCAACAACTTAAAGAGATGCGCGAAGGTAGAGGTCCTATCTATATGGATACACCTACGGCTATGAAAAATCTCTTTGAGTCCTATGGTAACGACAAGAAGAAGTGCAAAGAACTCGAATCAGAGGCGTGGGAAGACTTCTTAGATATGTGTGTTGGTCAGGCAGGATTCTGGGCAGGTATGAATATTGCCCCTGAAGAAACAAGGTCTGAACTTGTTCCAACAGAACCATATCTACTTGGCTCACATTCCGGTTGCTGTGGAATCTGGGTTAGTGGTCCTGAGGATATTGCCCCGGCAGAATGGCAGTGGGGATACAATAGAATGACTACGGTTAAAGGATTATTCACGGCAGGTGATGGTGTGGGTGCATCCGGACATAAATTCTCATCCGGCTCCCATGTTGAGGGAAGAATTGCGGCTAAGAATGCAGTCAGATTTGCCCTTGACAATAAAGATTTCGTCTCCACGATTACAAAAGATTCTAAGGAATTAGCCAATGAGATATATTTGCCCTTTATCAATTATGAAAATAATAAAGGGTATTCAACGGACCCTGATGTCAATCCACATTACATCAAGCCAAAGATGTTGATGTTTCGACTCAACAAACTTATGGATGAATACGGTGGCGGCTGTGGAACAAACTATGTTACCAATAAACACATGCTGGAAACTGCATTTAGTTTGCTTGATATGCTCAAAGAGGATGCCCAGAAGATGGCGGCTAAAGACCTGCATGAGTTACTTAGATGCTGGGAGAATTATCACCGTATCTGGACAGCAGAGATACATCTGCGTCATATCTACTTCCGCGAGGAGTCAAGATACCCAGGATTTTATTACCGGGCTGATTATGATTTAATCGATGATGCCAACTGGAAATGCTTTGTCAATTCCAGGTATGATGCAAAGGCAAATCAATGGTCAGTCTTCAAAAAGGCACATAAAGACCTGATTCCAAAGTAAGCGATTTGCGAAGTAAGCCTTTTTGCAGGGGTGAGGGATTTATCCCTTGCCCCTGCCGGTTTTTGATTAAGAGGAAAATCGTTTTGTTTTTTATAAGCGGATTAAGCGGATTGAACGGATTTTTTTATCTGCTTAATCCGTTTAATCCGCTTACTATTTTAAAATCCAATCTCAGTAGCTTCAGAAGAGTTCAGTGAATGAGGAGCAGTATTTGTCTGTAGCAATGTTTCTCTTTGTAAGGGAGCTGAAAATGAAGGTTTCGAAATTCTGAATCCAGAGGAAGAATAAGGAAACAGAAAATTCAAAGAGATGTGTCCTATACGGTGTTGGTGGTAGGTGAGGTTTGTAAATATAATTTTTTCTCCAGTCAAGGAAAATTTAAAAAAGAGGTGAATCGATGAGTAAAGATATTTTAATAATTGGTGGTGGAATTAGTGGCATAACTACTGCAGTTGAAGCGGCTGAAACAGGATATAATGTTATCCTCGTTGAGAAAAACCCATACCTTGGAGGCAGGGTCACTCAGATGAATCGCTATTTCCCTAAACTCTGCCCACCATACTGCGGGCTGGAGATAAACCTCCGCCGTATCAAAACAAATAACAAGATTAAATATTTTACCCTGACCGAGGTAGAAAAGATTAGCGGGCAAGAAGGGGATTATGAGGTTACTTTACGGATTCAACCACGGTTTGTTTCGCATAAGTGTACTGCCTGCGGAGAATGTGCCAGGGTATGTCCCGCAGAACGCCAGGATGCGTTTAACTTTAATCTCTGCTCCACTAAAGCCATCTATCTTCCCCATCAACTATCCTTCCCGTACAGATATGTTATCGATGAGAAGGCCTGTCTGAAATGTGGCACTTGCGTTGATGCCTGCAAGTATGGGGCTATTGACCTTGAAATGCAAGCAGAAACTAAAAATATCAGTGTCGGCTCAATTGTTGTTGCTACCGGTTGGCAGCCTTACGACGCCACACGAATTGACAATCTCGGTTTTGGCAAATATAAGAATGTAATTACCAATATGATGATGGAGCGGTTGGCTTCCCCAAACGGGCCTACACAAGGTAAAATCCTTCGTCCTTCTGACCAAAAAGAGCCAAAAAAGGTAGCCTTTGTGCAATGTGCCGGCTCGCGTGATGAAAATCACCTGCCCTATTGCTCGGCTGTCTGCTGTCTTGCCTCTCTGAAACAGATTACCTATCTGCGCGAGGCTATTCCTGACTCGCAGGCCTTTATGTTTTATATCGATTTGCGCACACCAGGTAAATATGAGGACTTTTTGACAAAGGTATCCAGCGATGAAAAGGTATCTTTGATTAAAGGCAAGGTAGCCTCGGTCGCGGAAGATACAAATACAAAGGAATTGATTGTTGAGGCTGAGGATATACTGGCTGGCAAGAAAATCAAGGTAAGTGTGGATATGGTGGTTTTAGCCTGTGGAATGCAGCCAACAAATGGATTGTCGATAAATATCAATCGTGATAAAAATGGGTTTATCACTTCTGAACAAGGCAATGGAATTTATGCGGCTGGGGTGGCTAAAAAACCACAAGATGTGGCTTCATCGGTTCAGAATGCTACCGGTATCGCACTTAAAGCTATTCAGTCTCTTGTTAAATAACTCGTTATACAAGGAAGAATAAAATGCCTACAGCAAATCTATTGATAAAAGAAGAAGAAGAACATATCAAAAGGATATTGCCTTTACTTCTAAGGAGGGATACCCAATTTAGAAGAGAGATAAATGTTATCTTAACAGAAACTTTTCCTACAAGAGAAGAGATGAAGCAGATACTGGATGAACTTCGTGCCTTCAGAAAAGAGGCTCAGCAGAGGTTTGAGGCATCAGACAAACGGTTTGAGGAGATGCACAAGGAAATGCTATTAAGATTTGGGGGAGTAGATAAACGGTTGGATACAGTAGATAAACGGTTGGATACAGTAGATAAACAGTTAGAGATACAACATAAAGAAACAAGAAAGTTAGGAATGAGTATCAGAACTATTGGCTCCAGATGGGGAAAGGAGACAGAGGTTACTATAAGAAAGACCTTGCAAGAGCTACTTTTGAAGAAGATTGAGGCAAAAGAGGTCTCGGAGTGGAAGATTAAAGATAAAGAGGGAAAAGTTGGTGCTCCCAATTCACAGATTCAGATGGACCTTTTGATTCGCAATGGCCAGCATTTTCTGGTTGAGATAAAATCCTCGGCTGATGAAGCCCATGTGGACAGGCTCTATAAAATAGGTGAACTTTATGCCGAAAAGGTTGGTATTGTCCCTAAACTTTTGTTTGTAGCAGTTACTATGGAGGAAGAAGGAGTCAATCTCTGCCAGAAACTTGGGATTCAACTTATTACCTATGATGAATTAGAAGATTAACTCTGAATTTTCGTAAGTGCGCAGATATTCTGGTCTCTATGTCTTGCTCATACAACTTCATTGGCAAATAAATTAACATTATAGAAGGAGGAATTTATGGATAAAAAATTAGGTGTTTATATTTGTACAGGTTGTGGGATTGGAGAATCTCTCGACATAGAAAAACTCTCAAAGGTGGCTACCCTGGGATATAAAGTTCCTGTGTGTAAAACTCATCCTTATTTGTGTGGCGAGGAAGGACAGGGAATTATTAATAACGATTGTCAGGCAGAGGGAGTAAATACCATCGTTATTGCCGCATGCTCTCCTCGTGTCAACCAGGATATTTTTGCCTTTGATACCAATAAGATTATGGAGCGGGTGAATCTGCGTGAGCAGGTTATCTGGAGTCAGCCGGTACCAGAGGTAATACCTCCAAATGAGGTATCACCTCCAAATGAAGATACCCAGATGATGGCCGAGGACTACCTGCGTATGGGCATTGTTAAAGCACAAAAGACGGAGTTGTTGGTTCCATACAAACCCGAAAGCGAGATAAGTAGAACTATATTGGTGGTTGGCGGCGGCGTTAGCGGTATGACTGCGGCTATTGAGGCAGGTAAAGCCGGTCGTCAGGTGGTGCTTGTAGAAAAGAAACAGACACTTGGAGGGTTTTCCACTAATCTTTACAAACAATTCCCCAAGCAATCCCCTTATCAGTCGCTTCAATTACCACCTCATGAAACATTAGTCAAGGAAATTGAGGCAAACCCCAATATTAAGGTCTATACCTCGGCTAAGATTAAGAAGATTGCCGGTGGACCCGGGTTGTTCGATGTAACACTGGAGCAGGAAGGCAAGCCGATAGAATTTCGTGTCGGAGCAATAGTCTTAGCCGCTGGTTTTGTCCCCTATGACGCCACGAAACTCGCTCATCTTGGGTTTGGTTCGTCACCAAATGTGATTACCAATGTTCAGATGGAAGAGTTGGCAAAAAAGGGTAAGATTGTCAGACCGTCTGATGGGAAAGAGGCAACGAATGTAGCCTTTATTCAATGTGCTGGCAGTCGTGACCATAACCATCTCCCCTATTGCTCAACCTTCTGCTGTTCAACCTCCCTGAAACAGGCAATCTATGTCCGAGAACAAAATCAGGATGCGACGGCTTATATATTTTATAAGGATATGCGGACTATGGGGGAGTATGAGGATTTTTATATTTGTGCCCAGGAAGACGAGGGGATATTTTTAACCAAAGGAGAGGTTGTGGGTGTCGAGACAATTGCTGGGAATAATTTAGCCATAACCGTTGAAAATACCTTACTGGGTGAGAATATCCGTGTTGAGGCAGATCTGGTTGTTCTGGCAACAGGGATAGTGCCGGCAACAGCAATAGAATCTATAACTGAGGAAGAACCTCAATCTACAACAGAGGAATGCAAGGTAGAAGAGGCAACAGCACCAAAAGAGGTTATCATTCGTTCCGACATCCTGAATCTTGACTACCGACAGGGTCCTGAATTGCCACAATTAAGGTATGGCTTCCCTGATTCCCATTTCATTTGCTTCCCGTATGAGACACGCAGAACAGGGATATACGCCGCAGGTTGTGTCCGTCATCCGATGGATATGTCTGCAAGTATGGATGATGCGGTTGGTACGGCGTTGAAGGCTATCCAATGTATTGAGCTGACAGGTCAGGGGAAAGCTGTTCATCCAAGGGCAGGAGACGAGAGTTACCCGGAATTTTTTATGCAAAGATGTACCCAGTGTAAGCGATGCACGGATGAATGTCCTTTTGGGGCAATTAACGAGGATGAGAAGTTTAACCCCTTGCCCAGCCTGACCAGATGTAGAAGGTGCGGAACCTGTCTGGGGGCATGTCCTGAACGGATAATCAGTTTCAAAAACTATTCCATTGATATTGTCTCATCTATGATGAAGGCGATTGAGGTGCCGGAAGAGGACGAGGAAAAACCCAGGATATTGGCCTTTATGTGTGAAAATGATGCCATTCCTGCCCTTGACATGGCGGGGGTGAATAGACTCCAGATTACCCCATATCTTCGGGTTATCCCGGTGAGATGTCTTGGCTCGATGAACCTTGTCTGGATATCTGATGCCCTGTCCAAAGGGATTGATGGTATACTCCTGATTGGCTGTAAGCACGGCGATGATTACCAATGTCATTTTGTCAAAGGAAGTGAGCTGGCAAATTACAGGCTAAGTAAGGTTAAGGAGACATTAGACAGGCTAAGACTTGAATCCGAAAGGGTTAAAATAATTCAATTATCTATAAACGAATACGATTTGTTGCCAGGTATATTTAAGGAGTTTATGGAAACGATGGAAAGGGTTGGACCGAATCCGTTTAAGGGGTTTTAAAGAAAATATAGGAGTTATAAGTCTTATAGGTCTTATGAAGGAGGAAAAACATGGCAGAAAAAAAGAAAGGTATAAGTGAAGATTGGCTTGCCTTGGGGCTTGGACTCGTTATATTTGTCATGTCACTGTTGACATTTGGCGGGTTGGATATCTTTGGCTGGGGTATTAAAACTAATGAATGGACAGTGCTTTCAAAGGCAATGTCTCCTGTATCAAAGAATTTCGTCACAATTAAAGGTGAGATTACTAAGATTGACGGACAGAAGGTGACTGTCAAAAAGGCTGATGGCAAAGAAGATACCATCACCTTAAAAGATACCACCACCTTGAAGGTAGGCGAGCAGTTCGAGAAAAAGGGCATATCGGGTTTTGCCTCCTTGTTTTTTACCTATCTTTTTCTGCTTGTTGTTATGGGGATTGGTGCGGCGGCACTACGGACAGATTTAGGTAAATTCATTATTGGTTTTACCATAGTCTTCTGGGTAAGTTATGCTTGTCTGCTCATAGGTAATTATGCCTATATTGCCGCTACAGATTTACAAAAGGCAGGTATTCCCTGGTCATTAAAACTATCAGGCGAATCCGGATTTATTATCGCCCTTATAGTTGGGCTGATTATAGGAAATTTTTTCACAAAATTCTCGGCATTCCTGAAAGAGGCAATAAGGCCTGAATTGTATATAAAAACCGCTATTGTCATCATGGGGGCATCACTCGGTGTCAAAGCCGCAGAATCCTTCAGTCTGGCCTCAGCAATTATGTTTCGAGGAGTTTGTGCGATTATCGAGGCGTATCTCATTTACTGGGCACTTGTCTATTTTATTGCCCGAAAATACTTTAAATTCAGCCGGGAATGGTCAGCTCCACTTGCCTCAGGTATATCAATCTGCGGTGTTTCAGCCGCTATTGCTACCGGTGCGGCCATAAAGTCAAGACCAGTAGTACCAATTATGGTTTCATCATTGGTAGTTATTTTTGCCGTAATTGAGCTTATTTTACTTCCATTTATGGCTCAGGCATTTTTATGGAAGGAACCTCTGGTAGCCGGGGCATGGATGGGGCTGGCTGTTAAAACTGATGGTGCCGCCATAGCCAGCGGTGCGGTTACAGATGCCTTGATACGGGCAAAAGCCTTTTCAGTAACAGGTGTCAACTATATGGAAGGCTGGATTACGATGACGGCTACAACCGTAAAGATATTTATTGATATCTTTATTGGTATCTGGGCATTCATCCTGGCTATAATCTGGTGTGCCTGGATAGAGCGTAAGCCCGATGAAAAGGTTCAGGCAATTGAAATATGGCGTAGATTTCCTAAATTCGTGCTTGGATATGCCCTGACATTTATTATATTATTGTTAATTTGTTTGCCTGCTTCCAGGGCTATCAGTCCTGTGGACAAAGAGATTAAGGCATTAAAACAAGAAATAACTGCCGCAGAAAAAGAAATGACTACAGTAGCAAACGAAAAAATCACAGCCGCAAATGATAAAATAAAAGAATTAGAGGGGCAAATTAAAGCAGAAAGGGCAACTATGTCAAACGCTAAATTGGCTACAGATGAAGGTAATGTCTTCCGGGTGATATTCTTTCTCCTGACCTTCTTTACCATAGGTGTTATCTCCAATTTCAAGAAATTAAGGGAGGAAAGAATAGGTAAATTAGCCCTGGTTTATGTTATTTCTCTATTTGGGTTTATCATCTGGATTGGATTACTTATATCATGGATATTTTTCCATGGTGTCAAGCCACCAGTAGTGTAATGATGCGGGATGCGGGAATAAGTCAAATAGGTCATATAAGTCCTATGCTTCCCAACGAAAAGGAGACAATTATGGCAGAAGAACCAAAATTGGTTGATGAGTTGAAAAAGATGGAGTATGAACCGCTGCTACCTGTAGAAATGAAACTGATAGGCTGGAGTATCGGACTGGGAGTAATACTTCTGGTGGTACTAATGTGGGTAAGTTTCACATTTTTCCCAGGGCAATGAATGGTAGGATAATGGGTAATGCCTCAGTTACCGGTTGGTAAGCCATCAATTATCAGATTACGATTACAATTTTGGATTTTGGATTTTCGATTTTGGATTGAGGAATCTTAATATCTTTAATCCAAAATCCAAAATTTCATTTGGTATTAACTGATAACTAAGGCATTACAATAATGGTTATTGGTGACCGGTAATCAGGTAAGAGGAAAGAAGGTTATTGGTAATTGGTTAAATGGTAAATAATTAAATAATGACCCGTTACCGGTTACCGATAACTGATTACCATTTATCACAAGGAGGCAAAAAGAAAAAAATGGCGGATATAAAACCAAACTTAAAATTTGTCAAACAAATAATTTCAGCGGGGGGGTGTTCTTTAAAAAAGTGTTATCAATGCGCTACCTGTGCGGTGGTATGTAAATTATCACCGGACGATAAACCATTTCCAAGAAAGGAGATGATTAATGCCCAGTGGGGATTGAAGGATAAATTAGTCAGCGACCCGGATATCTGGCTTTGTCACCAATGCAGTGATTGCACGGCTTATTGTCCAAGGGGAGCTAAACCTGGCGAGGTAATTGGTGCTATCCGAAAGTTGAGCATTGCCCATTATGCCTTTCCTAAATTTCTGGCAATGATGGTTGGACAGATAAAATATCTACCGCTCCTCATTGCCTTTCCTGTCCTGGTTCTTCTGGCAGTGCTTGCGGCTACTGGCCATTTGAATATCCCACCAGGCGAGATAGTTTTTGGCCATTTCCTGCCGCATACCCATATCGATGCTATCTTCATTCCTGTAGCGATGTTTGCCACGTTGGTGTTTGCCGGCGGCGTTATCCGATTCTGGAAATCGTTACAGACACAGTGCAATGGAAAATGTGAAAAGGGTGGGCTTATCCCCTCCCCTTCCTCTATTATTCCAGTGATACTCGAAATACTGGCACACAGCAGGTTTAATAAATGCGAGGTGAATAAAGGAAGGGCTCTGGCTCATATTGGTGTCCTGTATGGATTTATCGGGCTGGCTATTACCACAGCCTTAGCCGTGTTTTACCTCTATATCCTGGGTCAGCATTCACCCTATCCTCAATTGTCACCACTAAAAATTATTGGTAATGTTAGCGGCATAATGCTTCTTATCGGTATCACCTTGATGGTCATCAACCGGTTTAAAGTAAAGGTAAAAGCGAGTATAGGCAGTTATTTCGACTGGTTATTTATTGGTGTAATTTATGTCGTAGTCTTATCCGGACTATTGGCTGAGATTACCAGATTAGCAAATATAGCTATCCTGGCTTATCCCATTTATTTTATCCACTTAGTATCTGTATTTTTCCTCTTTTTTTACGCCCCGTATTCCAAGTTAGCCCATGTAGTCTATCGCACGATAGCTCTGGTTTATGCAAAACAGATACAAAGGTAAAAAGTAATTCCTTAGCCCAAATTTCGCACTTTTTTACAAAAAGAGGTATTTGTCAATGAGGTGAATCCCACTGAGGCAAGGATATTAGGTCCCCTATTAGTTGCTAAGGCGATGTATGATTATCTGGGTATAGAAGAGCTATTAAAGGGTAGTGGTTTAAGTTCAAGGCAGTGGGAGTATGCCTTAATTTCGATTTGGGGTAGACTAACTGGTATAGTTTCCAAACATCAATCTCATTAAGAAGATTTATATATAATGTAGTATCTAAAATTCTGTAAAGCCTTGATATTCCTACATCTATTTTTTAAAAGTGCGAATCTTGGGTTGTGGACAGAAATTCCCCGACTTTTAGTAGTGGTTTAAAGAGAGGTGTTTTTTAAGGGGAGAGAAACCCTTTTTGAAAAAAGTGTTTCTCTCCCTTTAAACCCCTCTCTTCCCCAAAACTTTTTAACCACAAGAGTATAAAATTTTATTTACCCCATTTATAAGAAATGGGTAAATAAAATTTTATACTCTTGTGGTTA
>SBAY01000367.1 GCA_005239945.1 Nitrospira sp. | reverse complement strand
TAGCCACGAGAAAAAAATTGACAAAAAACCGCAAAAGTAATTGATCCTCAATAGGTTAAGCTACATCACCACTGTGGGTACCAGATGGAACATCCGTTTAAGGGGAGAGAAACACTTTTTTCAAAAAGGGTTTCTCTCCCTTTAAAAAATATCTATCTTTGAACCACTACTAAAACTTGGGGAATTTCTGTTAAGGAGGAAGTAGAAGTATTAGGGAGGAGAGCTTAATTATGAAGTTATATCCTTGTTTTTTATAACGATACCTTACTTTAATGCCTTTTCATACAATTCGATATATTCTTTTGCCGAATGTTCCCAGGAGAAATCCGCACTCATGCCATTTAGCACCAATCTTCGCCATGACTCCTTATCTTTATAAAAAGTTTCCACCGCTCGTTTGATGGTAGAATACAACATTTGAGAGGAATATTCTTCAAAGGTAAAACCATTCCCTGTTTTTTTGACGGGGTTAAAATTGATAATCGTATCTTTCAAACCGCCAGTAGCCCTAACGATAGGCACGTTCCCGTATCTAAGGCTAATGAGTTGTCCTAAACCACAAGGTTCGTATCTGGACGGCATAAGAAACATATCGGCACCGGCATATATCTTTTTAGCTAATTTCGGGTCAAAGGATAGATGGATAGCAGCTTTGGATGGGAATTTCTCTTTAATTTGCTTCATTTTTTCATGATATTTTGCCTCACCGGTACCTAATAATATAAATTGTATATCCAATTCCATCAATTCCTCAATTATCTCATCTAAAATATCTAATCCTTTTTGTGCGGATAACCTGGTAATCATGCCGAGCAAGGGAATATTTTCATCCACCGTTAAGTTATTTTCTTGCTGTAGGGCTTTTTTATTCTTCGATTTACGCTCAATCGTATTTATATCATAACTCATTGTAAGCTCTTTATCCATAGTTGGGTCCCATTCTTTATAATCTATCCCATTAATTACTCCGTAAAGTTTATCCTTTCTTTCTTTTAATACCCCTTCCAGCCCACAGCCATATTCCTGGGTTAATATCTCCTGGGCATAGCCTCGACTTACCGTATTTAATATATCTGCGTAAATCAAAGCCCCTTTCATAAGATTTATCTTTTCCCAAAATTCTAATTTATCCGGGGTAAATAACTCTTCCTTATCCAATCCTGTAATATTAAATTCTTCCTCGGGGAATATCCCTTGATAGGCTAAATTATGAATGGTAAAAAGGGTTTTTACGCCTTCAAAAAATGGGTCATCCCGATACAATGTTTTTAAATACACCGGGATTAATGCTGTTTGCCAATCATGGCAATGGATGATATGAGGTTTATAGTCTATTTTCTTCAGTAATTCTAATGTCCCACGAGCAAAGAATGAAAATCTATTTAAGTTGTCTTTATAATCCCCTTCTTGCGTTGTGCCATAAAGTTGGTCACGGTCATAATATTCGTGATGGTCAAAGAAATAAACAGTAACTACACCGGCAACCTTAGTGGAAAAAATCTTTGCTTTTTGCATGGTATTACCGACCTTAACATTTACTTCTTTATCAATATTCAACAAATTAAAGCCACTTTCGCTTACCATTTTATATTTTGGCATAGCAATTCGCAGTTCACACCCTAATTTACTTAAAGCTAAAGGAAGTGAACCAACCACATCTGCCAGCCCACCTGTTTTAGCAAAAGGAACTACCTCTGATGAGACCATTAATACCTTTAATTTCGATTTCATTTTACCACACTCCCTTTTTTTTCTAATAGGACTTATATGCTCTATATGATTTATAATCTTTTTCTCTTTTCAGTCAAGATTTCAACCAATCTTGCCGAATAAATCTTGAATTCTTCGGCAATTCCATTGACTTTCACTATAAACCAATTGTAAGTTATCACGGCAAAAATAGCAACCACTAATCCACCGGCAGTAGCAATTAAAGCCTCTGAAATTCCACTGGCAACTACATCTATTCCTCCACTACCGGTCATACCAATGTTATGAAAGGCACGAATGATACCAAGCACTGTGCCAAATAGACCAATAAATGGAGCTATACTTCCAATCGTTCCTAACATCCAGATATATCTTTTTAATTCCATTAATTGTTCTGCCCTTGCCCGATCCAACACCTCTATAATTTCTTCTTTACTGCGGTCATATTTCAATAATCCCTCTTTAAATATTAGAGTAACCGGTCCTTGAATCATCTCACAAAGATTTATTGCCTCCATAACATTATCCCGCAAAAGGCTATTTTGAATCTTATACAAAATCTCTTCTATATCTAGATCTATCTTTCTAAAACTCCACATTCGTTCAATAATAATGGCTAAAATAAGTACCGAGCAGAATGCCAAAAACAACATAGCCACTCCACCCTTACAGATAATCCCAAATAAACTTGTTCCTTCAAACATTTTATCCCTCCTTGTAAATTTCTCGGTAATGTCAAAAACTAACCACAGAGATCACAGCGCAGCAGAGCCGCAACCAAATCCCAACCTAACGGTTGGAAAAGGAGGTTTATCGCTTTAGCCACACCAAGGTATGTCTTTAAAACCTTCTCC
>SBAY01000254.1 GCA_005239945.1 Nitrospira sp. | reverse complement strand
GAGAAGGTTTTAAAGACATACCTTGGTGTGGTTAAAGCGATAAACCTCCTTTTCCAACCGTTAGGTTGGGATTTGGTTGCGGCTCTGCTGCGCTGTGATCTCTGTGGTTAGTTTTTGACATTACCATTAAGCAGTAAAGGAGTTATGTATGACTAATTTAAAAAGAACACATAATTGTGGCCAGTTACGACTTAAAAATGAAGGGGAAGAGGTAATTCTGGTTGGCTGGATAAACAAGCGGCGGGACCACGGAGGATTGGTATTTATTGATTTGCGGGACCGCGAAGGGATTACTCAGCTTGTTTTCAATCCGGAGGTTGATGACATATCCCATGCCCAGGCTCACAACCTGAAACCTGAATTTGTCATTGGCATTAAAGGGATAGTTCGTCCCAGACCTCAAGGCACGGTTAACCCTAATTTACCTACGGGTGAAATCGAGATTGTGGTTAATCAGCTTGAAATCATTAATTCGGCTAAAACACCACCTTTTTCAATCGAGGATGAGCTTAATGTCTCAGAGGATACAAGGCTTAAATTTAGATACCTGGATTTACGCAGGCCTTCTTTACAAAAAAACCTTATCCTGCGGCATAAAATCTGTCAGGCAACACGAAGATACCTTGATGAGCATGGATTTATTGAGATAGAAACCCCTATGCTCATTAAAAGCACGCCGGAAGGGGCGAGGGATTATTTAGTCCCCAGTCGGGTAAATCCGGGTAAATTTTATGCCCTGCCGCAATCTCCCCAGTTGTTTAAGCAGATATTGATGTGTGCCGGGTTTGATAAATACTTTCAGATTGTCAAATGTTTTCGCGATGAAGATTTGCGGGCAGACCGCCAACCTGAATTTACCCAGATTGATATCGAGATGTCGTTTATTGATGAAGAGGATATTTTTAAGTTGATAGAAGGGTTTATTAGCACAATATTTAAGGTTACACAACTGGAAATTCCAGAGCCTCCTTTTAAACGAATTACCTTTAAGGAGGCAATGGATAAATATGGCACCGATGCCCCGGATGTCCGCTTTGGATTAGAATTAGTAGATATTACGGATTTGACCAAAGATAGCCAGTTTCAGGTTTTTGCCAGGACAGTGGCCAGTGGTGGACAGGTGAAGGGAATTAAAGTTCCTCAGGCTAATTTCTCAAGAACCGATATAGATTCCCTGACCTCTTTTGTTAGTATTTATAAAGCGAAAGGATTAGCCTGGTTTAAGGTCAAAGAAGGGATGCTGGAATCCTCTATCGCTAAATTTTTTACCCCACAAGAGCAGATAGCCATTATCGATAGATTCAAGGCACAACCTGATGATTTCCTTCTGTTTGTAGCCGATACCCCAAAGGTAGTTGCCAGTAGCCTGGCTAATCTTAGATTGCACTTAGCTAATAAATTCAACCTCATCCCCAAAGAGGAACTTAATTTTATCTGGGTGACAGAGGCACCTTTAGTCGAATATGACGAGGAGGAAAAAAGATATACCGCTGTTCACCATCCATTTACTTCCCCACATGAAGAGGATTATCCATTACTTGAGACAGACCCGCTCAATGTTCGGGCAAGGGCTTATGATTTGGTCTTAAATGGGATAGAGATAGGTGGTGGGTCTATCAGAATTCATCGCAGGGATATTCAGGAACGGGTATTCAGATTGCTCAAGATTGAGGAAGAAGAGGCACGGGCAAAATTTGGCTTTTTATTAGAGGCATTGGAATACGGTGCCCCACCGCATGGTGGTATCGCTTTTGGATTAGACAGATTATTACGCTTAATGGTCGGTGCCGACTCAATCCGCGAGGTAATTGCCTTTCCAAAAACCCAAAGTGCCACCTGCCTGATGACCGATGCACCCTTTGAGGTCAGTCAAAAACAACTTCAAGAGTTATGCATAAAATTAGACATATAGAACATTATAAGACTTATAAGAGGTAGAAATTGAAATTTAGAGACATGGTTTTTTTAATCATAATCAGCATAACTTGTCTTGCCGAGGCTAAAACTGTTAATCGCATTGTTGCCTGGATAAACGATGAGATAATTACTCAGGCTGAAATTGATAAGGCAATGAGTATGGTTGGGTCAGGCCTTAAGCCCGAACAAATGGATAAGTTACGACAACAGGTGTTGGATAAATTAATCGAGGAAAAACTTATCCTGCAAGAGGCTAAAAGACAAGGAATCAAGGTATCGGCTCAAGAGGTAGAAGAAGAACTTGCTCGAGTTAAAAGTCAATTTAAGTCTATTGATGATTTTAAAAAGGCAATTAAAGAAGAGGGAGTTACAGAAGATGATTTGCGTAAAGAATATGAGGAGAATTTAATCAAAGGTGAATTGGTCAATAGCGAGGTTCGAGCAAATATTCAGGTGTCCCAAGAGGAACTATCCTTAGTTAGAAATGAGTCTGCCTATCAAATTAAGGTCAGGCATATTTTGGTCAAAACCAAACCAGAGGCTCTCCTTATTCTGGCACGCTTAGACAGGGGTGAGCGGATGGAAGACTTAGCTAAAAAGTATTCGATAGACCCAGGAAGTAAAGATAAAGGTGGTCTCCTTGACTTTTTCAGTAAAGGGAAAATGGTCAAAGAATTCTCGGAGGCCGCTTTTGCCTTGAAAAGACCAGGGGAAATAAGCGGCATAGTAGAAACTAAATTCGGATTTCATATCATTCAATTTGTAGAAAAAAAGGAATTGACCGAAGAAGAATTAGATGAAGTCGTCAAAACGCAAGAGTCAAAATTAAGGCAGGCAAAATTTAACGAAGAATTCACAAAATGGATAAATAAATTAAAAGAAAAATCGTATATTAAAATAGGGTTGTAGCGGTAATATCTCAGTTATCAGGTGATTTTTAAGAAATAGGACATTAAAACTTATATGTCCTATTTCTTAAAAATCACCTGATAACTGAGATATTGCGAAAGAAATCGACCATGAGCCGTCGGAGGATAATGCGGTGTATGATGTAATTATTGTTGGTGCGGGGCATGCGGGTTGTGAGGCAGGTTTAGCGGCGGCACGAATGGGTTGCCAGGTAGCGATGTTAACTATGCACCGTCAGACAATCGCCCAGATGTCTTGTAATCCAGCTATTGGCGGGTTGGCCAAAGGACAATTAGTTCGGGAGATTGATGCCCTTGGTGGTGAGATGGCTAAGGTAATCGATGCCACCGGGATACAGTTTCGCATGCTCAATACCAAAAAGGGGCCTGCCGTGCGTTCACCGCGGGCACAAGCTGATAGAAAGGCATATCAGTTAGCCATGCGGCAAGTAGTAGAAACTCAACCAAATCTTGAGATTATCGAAGCAATCGTAGAAAAGATATTGGTGGAAAACGGTAAGGTTACCGGAGTGATGGATAATAAGGGTAATAATTATTCTGCCAGAGCCGTAATTATCACTACCGGCACCTTCTTGAATGGACTTATCCATATCGGACTTGAATCCTTTAGCGGTGGAAGGATTGGTGAAGAATCAGCTTACGGATTATCTACAGGATTAAAAGAAATGGGTTTTGAATTAGGCAGGCTAAAGACAGGCACAAGCCCTCGCCTTGACAAGACAACCGTTGATACCTCTAAATTAAACAGGCAAGACGGTGATAAAATCCCAAGACCATTTTCCTTTACTACCGAAAGGATTGTTTGCGACCAACTCCCATGCTACCTGACTTATACCAATCTAACTACTCATGAAATAATCCGCAACAATCTTGAGCGGTCACCACTTTATGGTGTTAAAAAGATAATCGGCACGGGTGTTCGATATTGTCCGTCTATTGAGGATAAGGTGGTGAGGTTTACCGATAAGATACGACATCAAATATTTATTGAGCCGGAAGGTAGGGAGGCAGAGGTTTATTATTTAAACGGGCTAGCGACAAGTTTGCCGTTAGATGTTCAGGAAAAGATACTCAAGACCATCCCGGGGTTAGAAGAGGCGAAGATTGTTATTCCTGGTTATGGGATTGAGTATGATTTTGCCCCTCCCACCCAATTAAAACCTACCTTAGAAACAAAGTTAGTTAAAAACCTTTATTTTGCAGGACAAATCAACGGCACCTCTGGTTATGAGGAGGCCGCGGCTCAAGGTATAATGGCCGGAATAAACGCCGTGCTTAAATTAAGGGGGGAAGAACCCTTTATCCTGAGCCGCCAGGAGGCATATATTGGGGTTTTGATTGATGACCTGGTCACCAAGGGAACTCAAGAACCTTACCGTATGTTCACCTCACGGGCTGAATATAGGTTAATCCTGCGTCAGGATAATGCTGATAGACGACTGTTCCCTTATGGCCATAAATTTGGCTTGATTTCCAATGCCCAATACGAAAGACTACTAACCAAAGAAAGGCAAATTAAGGATGAAATTGACAGACTAACCCACACGACAACAAAAGGCACGCACTACACATTAGCCCAAACGCTAAAAAGACCCGAGATAAGCTACGAGGATATAGTCAGAGGTCAGTCCTCTACCCCCTTTTTACCCAAAGATGTCATCGAACAAATAGAGATAGAGATTAAATACGAGGGGTATATCAAGAGGCAAATAGCCCAAATTTCGCAGGTAAAACGAATGGAAGAATGGAAGATACCACCGGATTTTGATTATAATGCTATAACGGGACTTTCTAATGAAACTAAGGATAAGTTATCAAAAATCAAGCCGGTCTCCCTTGGGCAGGCATCCCGAATCTCAGGTATCCGTCCAGCGGATATATCCATCTTAATGATTTGGTTAGAGCAAAAACGAGGAAGTCTTCAGGTGTTAGAAAAGTAAAGGGTAGTGGTTCAAAAAGGGGGATTTTTTTAAGGGGAGAGAAACCTTTTTTGAAAAAAGTGTTTCTCTCCCCTTAAACCCCTCTCTTCCCCAAAACTTTTTAACCACAACTAATCTTTGGGATGTATTACATCCCAAAGATTAGTTGTGGTTAAAAAG
>SBAY01000062.1 GCA_005239945.1 Nitrospira sp. | reverse complement strand
TAAATTTAATTGTTGCGTTTGCTCAAAGATGGTAATGCAGGAAAAAACCGCCATAATTCAAGAAAGGAATAAAAGAAAAACTCTGCCAATTTTTTATCTCTTTTTCTCAATAATTGTCGTATAATCTGGCAGTTCTTAAACACCGGGTAAGTAAAGAGCAAATAGATGTTGATAAAACTTTTATGATATGGTTCCACTACAACTTTGCCTTCTAATCCGTTTGATACCCTTCCGAGAAGATTTTCATGATGGAATATAGATATTGGCGAATCATTCCCTTTTTCCACAAAGAATAAATCTCTATTTATCTTATGGATTCCAATTATTTTATGAACTATCATCTTCTTCTGTGTCTTAAAAACAACAACATCCCCTATCTTAACCTGATCAGGATGAAGAGATTCTACTATAACATTACTATTCTCCATAATTGTAGGCTCCATACTTTTACCCTTCACTAACATTCTAAAACTCTTATTTTTATGTTCCGCTACTTTCATATTTTGACAACCCTTTTAGCCACAAAAGATAAGCGATTATTGGAAAAATTACACCTATTATTGGGAGACAAAAGATATATCTTGTAAATTCTCCGCGGTGAATAAAGAAAGTGGCTGGGAAAAAGCTTATAAATGCAAAAGGTATTATCCAGGTAATAATAAACCTTATTGCTTTTCCATAGATTGTTACAGGATATTGAGAAAATTCCTGGATTCGCATTATTGGGCTGGTTAGCCCTCTGGGGTCCTTTGTCCAGAAGCATACAGTAATAGCCATTAGATTTATTGCTCCATATACAAATACTCCATTTATAAGAAAATAACCAAGAGCCAGAAAATCTAAAATACCAAAATGTATCGGTAAGTCAATAATGGCTTTTACTATCAAGATTATCCCAATCATTATCTCCCCTATCTCTTTTTCGGAAAAACCTGAGGCAAGAATGTAAAATAATGGGTTTATGGGCTTGACTAAGATGGTATCTAACTCCCCTTTAATAATATATCTATAACCAAAATCGCTTAAATTGGAAAACAGTATTCTTCCTAAGGCATAAGAAACGATTCCCAACCCGTAAATGAATAAAATCTCGTCAAAGCTAAACCCTGCAATATGTGGTATTTTCTCAAAGACAGCCCAAATAATAATTATTGGAGCCAGTTGGAGGAGAATAAATGGAATTATCCCGATAAAAAAACTTAGCTTATATTCCAGTATTTTCTTTAAGTGCTGAGATAGAAAACAGAGATATAACTCCACATAATGAGTCATTTTACCCTCCTTGAATGACCACCCTTCTTATTCCTACCCGCCAGATCATTCTACCTGTCACAATTAAGATAATTGCCCAGAAAGTCTGGTTCACCAGAAGATTCGCCATCTTATAAAAAGAAATAGTGCTAAGGTAGATAGATAGAGGGGAGTAAATAACTCCGTGAAATGGTAAAACCATAGCTATATTTTCTAACCACTTTGGCAGAAAGCAAAGAGGAATAAAGGCTCCTGCAAAGAATGTTACCATCGCTTGCTTTACAAAAAATATCCCCCAGACATCTTTTGTCCAAAAACATATGACTGCTGTTATAAATCCTATCGCCGTCATAATTATGAATCCCAAAAGAAGGCTGACAACAAAAAAACTAAATTCTGTCAAAGAGGCTGGAGGTTGAATCTTAAATAGAGAGGCAGTGATAATCAGAAAGGCAATATTATAGATTATCAGTTGATTGACACTTATACCAAAACTCTCAGCAAAGAATACTCCTTGTAAATCAACAGGCTTGGTTAGGTCCATCGCCACATCACCTCGAATAATTTTATTTGCTAATTCATATTCAACAGGCAAATCGTAAAGGGCATTGATAGCAAAAGAAAGAATCAAATATGTTATCATCATCTTAAAGGAGTATCCTTCAATAGTAGGAGAGGTGATAAATATAGCCTTCCAGAGATAATAGACTACAATCAGCGAGACAAGAAAACCTATCAGTCTAAAGGCCATACTCATTCTGTATGCCAATAGCTTCTGAAAAGACCTCTTAGCAAATTCTAGATACACATTCATCAGGAATTCTTCCTTTCGTATATTAATCTAACAACTGTCTCAATTAAGGGTTCTTGAATCTTTATATCGCTTACAGAAAAATTGGCGAGAAGATTATCTATCAATGAAATTATTGAGTTATTGGTCTGTGAAAACTTAATTAGATAGGAGTTGTTTTCACCCTGAGACACCTCTAATTCTTCAAGAGAGATCTTTTTATCCTGGCTAAAAGATTGATGTACCCTCTCTATATTCATATTATCTTGAAAAAAATCCACCTGTAACCTTCTAAAATTGCTAAACCTCTTAATCACGCTATCTATCTCTCCATCAAAAAGGATATTGCCCTCATCAATAATGATTACTCTCTTGCATATATCCTGGATATCTGATAAGTCGTGGGTGGTCAAGAGCACTATAGAACCACTCTCTTCACTCCACTCCTTTATAAACCTTCGTATCTTTATCTTAGCTATTATATCCAGCCCAATGGTAGGTTCATCTAAAAAAAGGAGGGGTGGATTATGTAAGAGTGCGGCTACTATCTCACACCGCATCTTCTCTCCAAGACTTAATGTCCTTACTGGTTGATGTAGTAAATTTTTGATTTCTAATAGCTCTGATAATTTTTTTAACCTTTCATTAAAGGCATGAGTATCAATCCGATATATCTTTTTGCAAAGGGTATATGATTCAACTACAGGCAAATCCCACCACAATTGACTTCTTTGCCCAAAGACTACGCCAATATTTCGGGTATATCTCTTTCTATGCTTATGAGGTACAAAACCCAAGATTTCTATCTTCCCTGCATCGGGCACTAAAATACCACATAGCATTTTAATAAGCGTTGATTTACCGGCACCATTTGGACCTATGAAGCCTACTATTTCACCTGGCTTGATACAAAAGCTAACTGACTTTATGGCCTCTTTAAGCGTATATCTTCTTGAGAATAAACCTTGAATAGCACCAGATAATCCCTCTTTTTTATAAGGTATGTTAAAGTTCTTAGAAACATTTTCTACTACCATCATTTCTTTATTTTTAGGTGAATTTATCTTCATTTTTAGTATAACACCTCAATTCACTTTTTTAAGAGATTTATTTTTACTGGTTGGAGTTCATAATCTCCATAATTTGCCAGATACTCTTCATAAACTCCTGCACAGACAGTCCGATAATCGCACAGAATACATCTTTTAGTATAAATTTTCTCCATCTTGAAAGAAAAAGGACAAATCCTTTCTTTCGTTTCATTGTGGGACGATTCATAAAGAAAATTAGGATATTTCGCTTCACTATAATCTGCATAGCACTTCTCATATCCTCTTAAAAGACAGGGAGGTATAGCCTCTATACTGACCTTTATAGAAACCTGTTGAAAGAACTGGATTGTCTCATAAAGTGGAATTCTTACCTGGGTGAAAGTAGGGACCATAAGAGAATAGCGATTAAGGAGAGAAGAAGTCCCATGAGGAAACGACAGTTGAACCTCTTTTACTGAAAGCGAACTGAGCAATTCTCCAATATTCGACAAGTATTTAATATTGGATTTAAGTAGGACAGTATTTGTCTTTACAAACTGGTTTTCATTCACAAGATTCTCTATTCCTTTTAAGGTTTGACTAAAACTACTCTTTTTTTTTTGTTATGAGTTCATGTATGGAAGGATTATGTCCATGGATAGAGACGAAGAATACATTTGCTCCTGCACTAACTAACTCTTTTGTATATCTCTTATCAGCAAAATTTCTTGCGTTAGTCTGAATCTCAATAAACTTAAAGCCATTTTTTGCCGCCAACTCTACATACTTAATAAGATTTTTATTGATGGTTGGCTCTCCACCAGAGATGATTAGAAAAAGTATATCTTTGTACTTATTCTTAAAATCCATAAAACATTCTTCTGCTTTCTCTAAAAACAGTTCTATATCACCCCTCCTTTGAGAATTTATACACATTATGCAGTTATTATTACATTGAAACGATGGCTTTATAGTTAGTATATGTATTTTTATTTCCTGATCACTGGCTCAAATTCATCTTCACCAAAAGTCTCTATATATTGACTGAAGACTCCACTACAAGCAGGTTGATAAAAACAAAGTTTACATTTTTGAGGATGGGTCTTAAAGGTTGAGCCTATTAGTTGGATATACTCTTCTTTGACAGCCTCTCCACAGATAGAACGATAACCCTCTAATATCATCTTATGTTGCTTTCTGTGATAATCAGCATAATATCTTTCAAATCCAATCAGAAAACATGGAGGTACTGTTTCTACACTAATCTTTAACCCTCCTCTCAGAAGAATTTTTATTGCCTCATGAAGACTTTCTTTAAGATCAGAATATCTTGGCAGAAATTCATATTGAGATGGAGAGCTAAAGAATGGATAGGCAATTTGACAATCTATTTTTAAGCTGACGATGAGTTGAGCAAAATCAGTCAAAAAACCAATGTTTTCAATATTCATAACATGAGCTACAGTGACCCTTTTTAATCTACTTTTCTCCTTAACTACATTTTCTATTCCTTGAATTGTTTCATTAAAACTCCCTGATCTTCTGGTAAGGTAATCATGTATTTGTGGATTGTGGCTTTGAAGTGCTATATGAAACCTATCTGCTCCACTTTTAATCATTACATCAAGAAATTTTGCATCGGATAAAGCCCTGCCATTAGTAAATATTATCACTTCGGAGAATCCCAAGCTTTTAGTTAATCTCAAGATTCTTAAGATATCTTTATTGATTGTTGGCTCACCACCGCTAATCCAAAAGTGTGTAATCCCATTTTCACGCATCTTTTTGATATCAGATGCTATCTTCTCAAAATCTGGTTGAATAAACTCCTCCTGCTTCTCAGAATAAATTCCACAGACAATACAGTCATTGTTGCAAAGCAAAGATGGACTGTAGAGTGCCCGTTTAATAGGTTTCTCTCTTTTTCCGTTCATATTTTTTTGCCTCCTGTCTATAGCTTTCTGGTTTAGTAAGAAGAATCACATTGTCTTTGTCTTCTCCCAATATCCAGATAAGTTCTTCAAACATTTTTGTCCTATATTCACATATCACATCCTCTCTTTTCAGAGAACCAAACATACTTAGAGAATTACTTGTACACCCACCCCCACAAAATTTTCGGAATATACAATCTTTACATTTAGAAATATTTTCAATTTTTCTCTCTTTTAGTTTTAGAATTATGGGGGAATATCTCAAAATCTCTTTAAATTCTTTTCCATTGCTTATATTTTCTATATTAGTTATAATAAAGTCTTCTTTTCCATACATTTCTTCACAGGGATAGATATTGCCTTTTTCATCAACCATTATTATATAACTCCCTGCCCCACATGGACTTTTTAAGCACATATATCCATTAAGGCCAATCAGATTTCTTACCATCAGGGCTATATTCCCACAAATAATTTTGAATGATGAAGTTTTGTTATGTTCAATTATTTTTCTGGCTACCTTCAAATGTTCTCTTGCAAATCCTCGTTGATATTCCTCAATGTTACAAGATACAGCACTTTTTCCTTGGAAGGACAAGGAATTTAACTTTATCTTCTCAATTCGATTTTCTATAAAGAAATCAAACATTTCTAAACATTCTTTTGGCTTTTCTACTACAGAAATAGTAGTAAAAGGAACACCGTTTTGTTGAAACAAAGAAATCCCTCTTCTTGCATCATGAAAACTTCCTCTCCTATTGGAATAACAACGATTCCTATCGTGAATTTTTTGAGGACCATCTACTGAAACTCCTACCCTGATTGAATATTTCTTTATGAAATCAATCACCTCTTGAGTCAATAATGTTCCATTTGTCTGTATCCCAAAATAGAAATTTTTTACTTTATGATATTTTATAACAACATCTTCAATCTTGTTCCAGCAAAGTAAAGGTTCTCCTCCATGAAACTCAATCAAAATAGACTCATATAAAGGAGCAAGGATATTAAGGATTTTTGTGATTGTCTCATCTGACAAGGTATTCTTTTCTTTATTTTCCATATTAGCATAGCAATACTTACATTCGAGGTTACATCTATTAGTCAAATGGAATACACATATTAGCCCTTTTCTCCAAAAAAAGGAAGGAGCTGTTAATGGTTTTTTTAATCTATCTATAACTTCTCCTGTTTTATGAGAAAAACAGATATCCCATTTGCCTGACGAAGGATTGATAATTAAAAAGCTATCTCCCCTCTTCAATATTTGTAGATTTGAAGAATAACCCATTCATCACCTCTTTTTATGAAGAAGGTGGCCTACTCTATAATCTTTCTCTCAAAGTAAGCCACCTTCTTTATTCTCTCATTACTCTCGTTCCCTTATTTAACGGGGGCTCCAATAATCGCGATATCCCCAGCAAATAAGATCGCTTTCTTCCTTATCGCCCTCAAAGATTCTCTTCAGCTCTTCCGAAAGATTCACTTCTTGTTTCTCAGTAAACCTCTTTTCCATCTTTTTTCACCTCCTTTCATTTTAGCGTTTTTCTCCTTACCTGTCAACTAAAATCTTTGGTAAGGAAATTTTTCTATGGTGACCGAGAATTGGAATGTAAGGCTTTAATTCTACTACATATTGGGTAAGTTAAAGATTGACACTCCAGAATATAGTAGGTCTTTTAAAATAGGATAGCATTCCCGGTTAGTCTGTCGACCTTTTTATAAATTATAACATATTATTCTTATTTTGTCAAGCATTTTTTTAAAAAAATCTAATATTTTATTTAATAATTATTAGATTATCTATTATTCTGTTGAATATTTAATAAGATATTTAGATACTTGTTGACTTGTTAGACTTTTTGATATATCTTAAAAGGGAGGATTATAGAGTTATGAATAAAAGGGAGATATTTAGAAAAAGACTTGTAGAGGTAAGGAAAAAATTAGAGTTAAGCCAAGGGAAGTTTGCTCAACTTCTAAAAACCAGTCAATCTACTATCTGTCAATATGAAAAAGGGGATATAGAACCTTCATTAGAAACATTATCAAAGATTGCTGATATAGGGAATACTACCATTGATTATTTATTGGGTAGAGAAGAATTTACTTCTCAAGGAGGGATTAAATTACCTGCTGATTTCTGTAAGATTATTAAAGGAATAGCAGATTTTATAGATAAAAACGAGGAAAGTAATGTCCTTTTAATAACTAATAAAGATGAGAAGATCTTAATTGAATTACTAAGGCGATTAAACCAGAAGGATAAAAAAGAAATATTAAACTTTTGTCAGTTTAAAGTTTCTACCATGATGTAGGGAATAATTTAAAAAGTAATGGGAAGGTTGGGGGGGCCAGATCTACACACACACATACCAATTGACTCCAATACCAATTTAATTTATATTCCTTGAATTTTTACATGTCCCGTAGGGATAACAACAGGTAGAAATAGATATTACACAAGCATAAATGCCGTAGGTATGTTCTATTTAATTCAATTGCACAGCTGTAGGGAATAATTTAAAACGGCCCAAAAGTAATAATTTAAGGACAGAGATAATCATTTAAAGACAGACCAATTCCTTAACTCCATCATCAAAGAATAGAGGGGAGATATAGATAAGGATATATAGTTTTTGGTCAATCTGTTTTTTATTTATGCTTTTTTAGTAATCGATATGACCTCCCTTCGAAAGTAATAAACTTTCCATTAAAACTTAAACGGTCAAGGATAGCCGAAGCAACAGAACCACTAAAGATAGCACCCCATTGTTTTGGTGGAAGGTTAGTAGTAACAATAGTGGGAAGTATTTCTGTCCTTTTAGAGATAATTTGAAAAAGAATATCACAATCTTCCTTTTTGTGATAAGTATACCCAATCTCGTCAATGCATAGAACCCTCACCTTTGCATAATAATCTATCTTGAAGGTAGGATTAATTGCTTTTTTAATTCTGGAACAAAGATCAAAAGCTGAAATAAAGAATGATGAGTAGCCTTGTAAGATAGCCTCATAGCAAAGAGAAGAAGCAATATGGGATTTCCCTAAACCTGTATCTCCTATCAGAACAAGATTAAATGCTTGCTCAATCCACCTGGAATTGACAAAGCCCAAGAGATCATCTTTAGCAATTTTCGGATTGAAATGCCAATCAAATTGAGCCAGTGTTTTTACCTGCCGTATCCCTGACATCCGCAGAAGTCTTTTCATCCTGTCTTATTTTCGATAATCTCTTTCTGTTTCAAGAAAACTGGTAATAGTTTCAGTTGTCTCAGGTTGTATCTCCTGGCGTGGTGTCTTAAACTTCAGTTCTTTTAAAAGTTCCTCAAGGTTGTCCTGGATCATTTTCATAGGCCTCCAATTCTCTGGGATGATAATCAATATTTAGAAGTTGTGCATTTTGGGGATAAACCATCTCTATATCCTCTGGTAGCTCAGGATAAATATAGAAAAAGAATGTCTTCAGTCGAGGACTTTTTCTTTGGACACATTCCCTTCCAATCCCTATTAGTAAAGTTCGACTTTCTTTTTTCAAGAGCTTGAATATCTCATAGGCCGTCCTGGTCGGATCTTCTCCACAGTGCTGATTTTTCTCAAGGAACTCAAAGAGATGTAGATGCAGGTTTTTTATCACCTCATAGATACGCTGCATTTTCGCTTTGGTAGATAGACGACAATAGGTGCGGTGAAGTGGATTGATAATCTGTGTGCCTCGCTCAAAAGACCTGGGATGGGTAGCCACTCTTTTATTTTGGTCGTATATCCTAACTTCCGTTGGGCTGCCATGAATAGACAAAGATTTTCCCACAAGATACTCAGGTACAGAGTAGGCATTGGTATCAAAAATCATCATCCCCGTTTTGGTTGTTTTCACAGGTGGATGAATACAAACATTTTCATAGGGTTTTAGGGGCAATGGCCTTAATTTTTCTTCCTTGAATAAATCTATAGGACTTTGTCCTGTCCCCCGATGTATGGTCTCATTTTTATGCCCTACCCATTGACTTATCCCCAGATTCAGTGCCTCCAAAGAAGAATGCGTGCTGATATTAAAAAAGTCTTCCTTTATGGTTCGAATGACCCTCTCTACTCGTCCTTTTTCATTCCCACAGCCTGGATTACACAAGGATATTTTAATTCCATAATGACGACAAAATTCCAGAAAACGAGGATTATATTCTACTTGAGGCCTTAACTTTAACACAACCGATTTCAGGTTGTCATATCGTAAGCTATGAGGAACACCATTTAATTTTGAAAAAGCCATCAGATGCCCCTGAATAAAGAATTCAAATTGGGTTTTAGGGAATACCTGAGCACCGTAAAAACTCCTGCCATCACTATTGCCTACGGTGACTAAAAATAGATACAAAATCAGTGATTCATGACTCAAACTCCTGAGATATCCTTCATGGAAAAACTTATGGTCGATTATAGAATAACTTTTTGCCCATCTCATAGTGTATCTATACTATCATATAGCGATTAACAACGCAATCTCGTCTTGTATCTTGCACCCTGCTGCCGTGTTACGAAATACCCACAGCCACATTGCCTTACCAGATGTATCTCATCTTGTATCTCACCTTTGAAGTATTTTACCGATATGACCAAACGTATTGATTTTATTGGTGTTGTTGACTGTATCTCGTCTTGTATCTCACGTCGTTTTGCTCGCCACCTGCGTTGATAGTCAGGATGTAATCTCCGCCAGGCTTTGGTATTCTCATAACGACCATTGAAATATTCAGGATTAGCCTCTACCCACCTCCTTTGACTCTCTTTCTTTCGCCTGGTCCGGCATTTAGAAGATTTGCAGCTCTTCTGCCTTTCCCTTACCCGATAGTCTAATTTGAAAAAACAACCGCAGTAGATACACCTTTTAGGCTGGACATTTATTTTGTTTCTCATAGTAGGGTATTTTATAGGAAATGAATAAAAAAAGGGAAAAAATATTCAGATGGGAATTAAAACCGGTTCCTGAAATTGGGCAAAGAAAGTCTCTGCATAAACTAATCCACAGTTTTATCTCTAAATTACAATTAGTCTTACAGTAACTTCTTTCCAATAAAAATAAAATAATTAAATACATTTAAAATGTATTAAATGGGGAATTAAAAATTTAAGAATAAAAAGATGCCTTAAATTATCCTTTTGGGGCCACTTTTCGTTATCGCCTACAACCTTCCCTATTCCTTTTCTATAATCTGTTTTTGAATGGTTATCAATTCATCAATCCCTTTTTTAGCCAGATTAATCAAGGTAGTTAATTCATCAAACGAAAAGGGATTACCTTCTGCTGTTCCCTGAATTTCAACAATTTTTCCCCTTCCAGTCATAACCAGATTAATATCTACCTGTGCGGATGAATCTTCTTCATAATTTAAGTCTAACAAAGGGATACCTTGAACAATCCCAGCACTTATCGCACAAACAAAATCGGTCAAGGGTAATTTTTGAATTTTATTTGAGAACTGTAATTCTTTTAATGCCTCGACCATAGCCACAAAGGCACCGGTTATAGACGCAGTCCGAGTTCCTCCATCTGCCTGAATGACATCACAATCAATCCGAATAGTTCTTTCTCCAAAATTAGTCAGGTCAACGGCAGCTCGTAGCGACCTACCAATTAATCGTTGAATTTCATGGGTTCTTCCACCTATTTTTCCTCGCGATGATTCGCGGTCAGTCCGTTCTCGGGTAGAACAGGGTAACATCGCATATTCAGCTGTAATCCATCCTTGATTTGTCCCTTTTAAAAAAAATGGTACTTTATCTTCAATGGTAGCGGCACAAATTACCTTTGTATCACCCACCTCTATCAATACTGAACCTTGCAGGTGTTTAAGATAATTGGTGGTAATGTTGACCGGACGCATTTGATTTTCTTGTCTTCCATCTTTACGCATTATCCTTTCTCCTTTGTTTTGCGATTTATTTTTTGTTTTACTTTTTTATTTCCACTTTACCAATTTATGCACCTGGGGGATAACCCTCACCTGTTTTAATTCCTTGTTTCCTGTGGTATAATACCGAAATAACCACTCCAGAGATAAACTATTATCCAACGGCTGAATAACTAATGGAATATTCGCATCAACCTCTTTGATTAGAAAAATTGCCATTTGAAATTCCTCATTCACCATCTGAGGACCTACAACTATTTTAACAAAAATTTCTTTTTTATCAGCTATCCTCAAAAAATCCCTGTGCTCTTCCCAAAAGGATTTCAACCCGGTCAGAGAAGGTAATTTTATATCCATGGCAATGATGTCTATCAACTCAATAATTTGGTCTAATTGATAAGGTAATGTCCCATTGGTTTCCAGATATATTTGGATTTCAAACCGTTTTTTTATCTCACTGATTAATTCCTTTAAAGAATCGGTCTGTAATAACGGTTCTCCGCCAGTTAAACAAATTGTTGGATATCTCTGCACATCCTCTTTTATGAAATCAATTAACGGATGAATTGCAACAGGATTAGAAATCGTAACTCCTTTATTTAAAGTCATTATTGAACAACCCGGTGGTATGTCCCAAGCCTGTGGAGTATCACAAAACCGACACCTCAGATTACAGCCTGCCAATCTAATAAAAACCTGCGGCTGACCAAGGTAAAGCCCTTCGCCTTGAATACTGGTAAAAACTTCAACTAAATTCACTTTATCCTTTAAATTTTACCACACCCCATTATTTTTGTCAATAAAAAACTATATGACTCAGTTCTGAAGAGTAAATTTTCAGGGTTCTTCTTTTTAAGGTAGGATTCGGGGACAAGATGGTATGTTAATTTAAAAAGGGTAGGCTTCGCCTGTGT
>SBAY01000022.1 GCA_005239945.1 Nitrospira sp. | reverse complement strand
TTTGAAGAAAAAATTATCTTTGCCAATGATGAAGAGGTAATTAATATTTTAGGTAAAAATGACGAAAATTTACGCCTGATTCGTGAGGAATTTCAAAAGGCTAAAATAATCGTTCGAGGAAATGAATTAATCATTAAAGGGGATAGTGATGATATCTATTTAATAAAGAAACTAATGCAGGACCTCCTGGCTATTTTACATTCAGGACATGTAGTCAGAATCCCGGAGATAAAATATACCTTGAAAATGATTACTCAAAACAAGGATGTAAACATCGTTTCGGTATTTGCAGAGGCAATTTATGTTTCCGAGCGGGGAAAACCTGTTCGACCAAAGACATTAGGACAAAGAAAATATATAGAGGCAATCAAAACCAATGATATTGTCTTTGGTATTGGGCCTGCGGGAACAGGAAAAACATATCTGGCAGTGGCTATGGCCGTATCAAGTTTGTTGAATAAAGAGGTCATGAGAATTATCCTTACCCGACCGGCTATAGAAGCTGGAGAAAAATTGGGTTTTCTGCCCGGGGATATGCGGGAGAAGGTTGACCCATATTTAAGACCCCTTTATGATGCACTTTTTGATATGATAGGTATAGAAAAATTCCATTATTTATTGAATGAAGGGGTTATTGAGGTGGCCCCTTTAGCCTTTATGCGCGGACGCACCCTGAATGATTCCTTTGTTATCTTAGACGAGGCTCAAAATACTACCCATGAACAAATGAAGATGTTTCTGACAAGATTAGGCTTTGATTCCAAGGCAGTAATTACGGGTGATATTACCCAGATAGACCTGCCACAGGAAACAATCTCCGGTTTGGTTGAAATTCAAACTATCCTGTCAAAAATCGAGGGCATTAGTTTTATCTATTTTAATGAATGTGATGTGGTCAGACATCGGCTTGTATCAGAGATAATCAAAGCCTATGAGGGGGTATAATTAACAATTAACAATTATCAATTAATAATTGATAGTTTATAATTGATAATTGATAATTGATAATTAATAATTCTACTATGGGGGATGAAGATGCGAAGAAAGGATAAGGCAGGTATTCAACAAGAAACTAAATATCGGACATTATTAAAATCTGTTCTATTTGGGGAAAAGATAGGCAGGACTTTATTGATTTTATGTATCTTGAGCATTTTGACCTTCCTTATCTGTCCTAATTTGATAAGCATCCGCTATCCTAAAGAAGGAGAAATTAGTTCAGGATTGATTAAGTCCCCGTATGATTTTGCTTGTGAGGATAAAATCATTACCGAATCAAAGCGAGAGGAAGCCATCAGGAAGGTTAATCCTGTCTATGTGTTAGACTTACAGGTTATTCCCCCCACACTTCAAAAGGTAAAGGGTTTATTCGAGAAAATAAAAAAGATAAGGGAAGATAAAACCCTTAATTTAGAAAAGGGTATCTTGAAATTCAAAGAAGAAATTCCCTATATCAAAATTTCGGATGAAAATCTAACTGCCCTGATAGGTTATTCAAGACTTTACGAAATCGAAGAAGCGGTAACGACACTTTTAAAAACCTGGTTAACTTATGGGACCACGGATATCTCTAAAGAGAGATTGTTGGTTGAGATTAACAAAGGGATAAGGGTAATTGTTATCGCCCCTACCGGTAAATCGGAAAAATTAGTAGAAACCACAAAAAATTTATTTTTTTTAGAGGAATTACCTTGCACCTCTGACCTTTATCACCCGACTTTTTCCTCTGATAAATTTCAGGAAGTAGCCTTTGAAATAGCCAAAAATCTTGTTGTCCCAAATTTAAAATTCGATAAAAAGGAAACCTCAAAGGCAATCAAAGAAGCAGTTAAGGGTGTATCACCTGTGTTGATAAAGGTAAGTAAGGGCGAAAAGATTGTTGGTGAGGGCGAAAAGGTAGATAAATATGCGGCCATGAAATTAGCCGAATTGACTCGCCATAGTTCGACAACTAATATTACCAGGTCATTTGGTTTTGCCCTGATTTTGTATGTCGTTATGATTTTAGTCTTTATCTACCTTTATAAATATCAAACGAAATTGGTTGTCAGGAATAAAAATTTAGCCTTAGTGGGTTTAATCATCATCACGGCCATTGGACTGGCTAAAATCATTTCGGTTACCAATCTACCGCTTTATCTCATACCGATGGGTGCCTTTGCTATACTTTTAGCTGTTTTACTTAACGAGGGGATAGCCATATTTGTTACCGTGCTTTTAAGTATTTTAACTGGTGTTTTAATCGGGGAAAGGATGGAATTCGTCTTGCTTTTTATCTCAGGAGGACTCGCTGCCATTTATACGACTACCCAATCACGAATAAGAGGCGACCTTATTCGATGTGGTATTGCGGTTGGTGTTGCCCAGGGAATAATCATTATTGGCTATAGCCTGTTCAGACAGGATAATTTCTTGCAGGTGCAAACCAATCTCCTCTGGGGTAGTTTGACCAATGGGGTTATAACCACCATTATTGCCATGGGTGGGCTTTTATATTTAGAGCGGATTTTTAATATCACCACTAATTTTACCTTGTTCGAGCTGTCAGACCTGAATGCCCCTCTTTTAAAAAATCTATTATTGAAAGCCCCCGGCACTTATCACCATAGTTTATTAGTCGGGAATATAGCCGAATCTGCGGCTGAAGCCGTAGGGGCAAATAGCTTATTAAGCCGGGTAGCAGCTTATTACCACGACATTGGTAAAATGATTAGACCGGAATATTTTATAGAAAATCAGTCGGAATCCGAGCGAAATCGGCATGAAACCTTACGCTCCACACTCTCTGTTTCTATCCTGCGTTCTCATATCAAAGACGGCGTAGAAATTGCTAAAAGGAATCGACTGCCTCAAACAATTATTGAAATCATACAACAACATCACGGGGAATCAGTCATGGCCTTCTTTTATCAGCAGGCAAAAGAAGAGGCAAAAGAACAGGAGATAAATGAAAATCTCGAACTTAATGAAGATGAATTCTCTTATCCGGGGCCAAAACCACAAAGTAAAGAAGCGGCTATTGTCATGCTGGCTGATTCTGTTGAAGCCGCCTCCAGAACCTTAGTCAAACCAACACCAACACGAATCGAAAAATTGGTAAAAAAAATCATCAATGATGACTTTATTACCGGAGAGTTAGATGAATGTGATTTAACCTTAAAAGACCTAAATAAAATTGCTCAATCATTTACAAAAATATTAATTACCCTGTTTCATGCCCGGGTCGAATACCCGGAAAAGGAGCAAGAAAGGACAATTTTCCAGGATGCTGACAATAACAATACTCCAACTAAACAAGAAGAAACTCAAAATCAACTGGCTCAGGCAAATAATTAAACAAACCTTGAAACATGAAGGTGTTTTAGATGGGGAGCTAAGTGTTGTCCTGGGAAAAGATGAGTTACTTCAAAGATTAAACAAAGAATATCGGGGAATAGACAAACCAACGGATGTTCTGGCTTTTGGCTGGGGTCAGACCTTGAAAGTAGAATGCAGTCCTGCATTCTACTTTCAAGGTCTGACCCCAATTTTAGGTGAAATTATTATCTCACTTGATGCGGTTAATCGGCAGGCAGAAGAATATAACCATAGTTTTGAAAAGGAATTAACCATCTTAATAATCCATGGATTATTACATCTCTTAGGTTATGACCATAGTCCGGATAATTTACCGCAAGAAGAAATGGCTGTTTTAACAAATGAAATTCTGGCACAGATTACAACGAAATAGCTGAACTTTTGCGTTTTTCTCTCAAGCATTGATTTTGCTTAAGATTATCTCTTCTCTGCCGATATATTTATCGGGAGGGAAGAAAAAATGCCTATTA
>SBAY01000247.1 GCA_005239945.1 Nitrospira sp. | reverse complement strand
TAGTTGTTTTTCCCCTCCCTTGATGGGAGGGGATTGAGGGGAGGGTGATAATCTTTCCCCATCTCCCCTCACCCTACCCTCTCCCACAAGGGGAGAGGGAGAAATTTTTACCCACGAATTCAATCTTGAAGAGGCCATATGCTTCAGGCTTAAAGCTCTTTTAGTGGCTTTGTGGTTAAAAAATAATGTGTATAAAGGAAGAGGGTCAGAGTATAGAGGAAAAGCTAAGGAAAATTCACATAACCTATTAAAAATCAGTAGGTTATGAATTTTGCAGAAGGCTTTTATAATTTCAAAATATGGAGGTTGTTTAATGATGAGTAAAATTAAATGTGGTTTGTTGTTTTTAGGGGCAATTGTGACTAATCTTCTTTTGATGGTTCCAATGGTGTTGGCAGGTGAAGCAGATATTAATCTGCCTGACTTATCTGGGGTTGTTTTTAATGTTTCAGGCAGTTCACTTGGTGGTCTAACAATTCTTAACTGGGGTTTAGTAATTTGTGCAATAGGCGCGCTTTTTGGTATCATCCAATATTTCCAGACCAAAAACCTGCCGGCTCACAAGGCAATGCTGGCCGTATCCAATACGATTTGGGAAACATGCAAGACCTACCTCACCCAGCAAGGTAAATTCCTGATGGCTCTCTGGGTGCTGATTGCCATTTGTATTGTTTATTACTTCTCGGCCTTGCAGGCTACACCGATAAATAATGTAGCCATCATCCTTTTCTGCTCCATTGTAGGAATTCTTGGTTCTTATAGTGTGGCCTGGTTTGGGATTAGAATCAATACCGTAGCCAATTCAAGGGCGGCTTTTGCCTCTCTTCGGGCAAATCCTATGAATATTGTTAGTATCTGTCTGCGTTCGGGTATGAGCGTTGGTCTTTTGCTGGTTAGCGTAGAACTGTTTTTTATGATTCTCATTCTGGTATATATTCCGAAAGAATTGGCTGGACCCTGCTTTATCGGATTTGCCATTGGTGAATCCCTTGGTGCCAGTGCCTTGAGGATATGCGGTGGTATCTTCACCAAGATTGCCGATATTGGTTCTGATTTGATGAAGATTGTCTTTTATCTGCCTGAAGATGACCCCAAAAACCCTGGTGTTATTGCTGATTGCACCGGTGACAATGCGGGTGACAGCGTTGGCCCCACGGCCGACGGTTTTGAGACTTATGGTGTGACCGGTGTAGCACTGATTGCCTTCCTGGCACTGGCTCTGTTTGGTAATCAGGAAATGGGCGGCAAACTGATTATCTGGATATTTGCTATGCGTATTTTGATGATTGTTACCTCCCTCTTTTCTTATTTTGCCAATGAGGCCATCAGTTCTGCCTTTTTCAAAAAGAAAAAGGAATTCGATTTCGAACATCCTTTGACAAACTTAGTCTGGCTTACCTCAACGGTCTCTATCCTTGTAACCTTTGGGGCAAGTTATCTTCTACTTGGGAATCTGACAGGTAACTACAGCACATTGTGGTGGGCGTTGTCCATCATCATCAGCTGCGGGACTATCGCCGGTGCGTTGATTCCTGAATTTACCAAGATATTTACCAGCACAAAATCCAAACATTGTGAAGAAGTGGTCAATTCCTCGCGACAAGGGGGACCATCCCTGAATATTCTTTCCGGATTTGTGGCTGGAAACTTCTCGGCCTTCTGGCAAGGTCTGACCATCCTGGTGCTGATGTTTATTGCTTATCTCGTCTCAAAGAACCCTGCAATTGTGTCATTGATGCCTCCGGAATTTCTCTTTGCCGCCCCTGTATTTGCCTTTGGTCTGGTGGCTTTCGGTTTCTTAGGTATGGGGCCGGTCACTATTGCCGTGGATAGCTTTGGTCCTGTCTCGGATAATGCCCAGTCGATTTATGAACTTTCGATGATTGAATCTATCCCTGAGGTGAATAAAGAGATTAAGAATGATTTTGGTTTTGAGCCGGATTTTGAACATTCCAAACATTACCTGGAATCGGCTGATGGGGCAGGAAATACTTTTAAAGCCACAGCTAAACCGGTACTTATCGGCACGGCTGTTGTTGGTGCTACCACCATGGTTTTTGGTATCATCATTCTCCTGGAACGGCTTTTTGGGAATGTTGTTACCAATTTAAGCTTAGTTCAGCCAGAAATTATCCTTGGTCTTCTTATGGGTGGTTCTATGATTTACTGGTTCACCGGCGCCTCTGCTCAAGCCGTTGTTACCGGTGCCTACCGTGCCGTTGTCTTTATTAAGGAGACTATTAATCTGGACAAAAAGGAGGCTTCGATTAAGGACAGTAAAGAAGTCGTCAAGATATGCACAATTTATGCCCAGAAGGGTATGATTAATATCTTTATCGTTATCTTCTTTATGGCCCTGGCTCTTTCCTTCTTCAACCCCTACTTCTTTATCGGTTATCTAATCGGTATTGCCTTTTTTGGGCTGTTTCAGGCCATCTTTATGGCTAATGCCGGTGGTTGTTGGGACAATGCCAAGAAGATTGTCGAGGTCACTTTGAAGGAAAAGAATACACCACTTCATGAAGCTACTGTTGTTGGTGACACTGTGGGTGACCCGTTCAAAGATACCTCTTCGGTTTCGATGAACCCGGTTATTAAATTCACCACCTTATTTGGTTTATTGGCCACGGAAATTGCCGTGACCATGACCAATCAAGGGTTGAAAACAGGTCTGGCTGTAGTGTTTTTCCTCATTGCCTTGATTTTCGTTTATCGTTCCTTCTATAAAATGAGGATTTTAGGCGTGAAATAAAGTAAGTTTAATCATTTGTTTTGTTATCACTCAACAGAATCTATAGGATTACAAGAACACCTGTTACTATTGCCATTTTTCACTCAACTGACGATAGAATCGGGCTATCTTATCTTTGCCGCGTTTGGTGGCACCCTGGATGAAAATTTTGCATTTTGCTTTTAGTTCTTTCACCGCCAGGGCAAACTGCTCATCGTTTAATATCCTGCTATCCAATAATTTCTCGATTGCCCGAATACGAAAACGGTCTATACCAGGTCTGTATCTAAAGGACAATTGGTCCTGCCGGCCACCATCTTTTAAGGTTAAATATTGCGGGATTAAAATAATTGGGTATTGGCAAGATACCCGTAACCAAAAATCATAATCCTCACAAACCTCTAATTCCTCATCAAAATACCCAACCTTATCGAATAACTCCCTGCGAAGGACCGCGGTTGAGATGCTGACCGCACATAATTGGAGGCACTGCTCAAAGATATACCCGGATTGTTTTCTATGCTTGAGTTTGGGATTGAGGAGTTTATCTGCCCGATACCAGACCTCCTCGGTATGGGTGGCCACAATATCCCGGTTTTTCTTTAAGAATTCAACCTGGATTTTAAGTTTATCTTTTTCCCACCAATCATCAGAATCCAGGAAGGCAATATATTCCCCTTTTGCTTGCTTTAGCCCCAGATTCCTGGCACAACTTACCCCTTGATTATCCTGATAGAAATAGACCAATCTATCATCAGCATAGGTATTGATGAGTTCTTTTGTTTTATCATCCGAACCATCATCAACTACAATCAATTCAAAATCAGCAAAGCTCTGGGTAAGGACAGAATCTATTGCCTTCTTCAAAAATTTCTTACGATTATAGGTAGGGATGATAACACTTACCTGATTCATACTGTTTGCTCCTTCTAAGGGGAGAGAAACCCTTTTTGAAAAAAGTGTTTCTCTCCCCGAACAAGTATCCGATGAGAAGTTTTGACTAATAACTGCTATACATAAGTTTTTTCCCAGATTTCTTTTGGTTCCATACAAAGATATGTGCTTGTCTGAGGATACTTTTGAGCCAGCATCTTTAAAACCTGACGATACATATCTACTCGCAAATTTTCTGGATAGCGCATCTTTCCATCTTTACCTAAGATTAATTCTCCATAAACAATATCGCTCTGAGGAAATCTATTTTCCATAATAGGTTTTAGGCCAGGGTAAAAGCGTAATGTGCCTAAACTAATCCAGGCAATTCCATCCTTTATGTATTCGAACATTAATTCAATCAACTCTTCATATTGTCTCTGCCAGTCTTCGAAATAGATGATAGGGTCAAAGTGGAACCCTACTGGATAACCCCATTCCCTAACCTGCCTGGCCGCCTTTAATCTGTTAACTAAAGAGGCCGTGCCCAATTCCTCCTGGCTAACCACTTTCTCAGGATTTAATGACCAGGAAACCACAGTTTTTTTGTTGTGACCCAGTCCTTTTAAATTGGCAATATTGGCGCTTTTTGTCTTTAACTCAAATAATACCTTTCTGGACGCAAAAAATTCAATTAGCCCAACAGAATACCCGGTAATGTCATCCAAGGCAAGAGAATCTGTAAATTCACCTGTTCCGATACGCCTTAGCCCCTTGTGCCTGGCCTGATACCTATCAAACTCAACGAAAAAGTCCTCTAAATTAGCACACATCACTATCCCATAAAAATTGTCATAATGCTGAAGATAACAATAACTGCAATCATACACACAACCAAAGCCTAAATTAAAGATATGATAACCGCAACGGTGGGCGGTGGAGGTGCACGGACAGGGCTTAAAATAATCCCATTTCTCCCTGATGATGAACAGATTCTCATCCCGCCAATTATATGCCCAAAGTCTATTTTTAACCCGATTATGAGCCCGGTAACTTTTGAGAGAATCAATTATTTTAAAATGTGCCTCAGGAAATTTAGCCAACACCTTTTGGGTAAATGGGTGGTTTTTGACTGCCTGCTCAACAAAAATATTTTTAGGGGAAAAGTTAATGCCGTAGTCCAGGTCTAATGAGGGAGTTGTAACTTGATTTATAGCAGCCAGTTCACCTTCTAATCTCAAAGGAACAAAGTAGGTGTCAAATTTCTCTTCAGCCTGATTTAGATAAGGATAGCGTATTTCCAACAGCCTTTTCTTAAGGCAAAAAAAGAACCTGCCTTTATCTTTTGCCTCCAGGATTTGCCTTATCTGCTCTCTCTGAAAGATAGCTTCAGGCACAGGCAGGATTTTCTCTCGTCGGCATATCTCATAAACCAAACGAATCAACTCAGCCTTCTTATTTTTTCCCAGGACAATCTTTATTCTTTTAGCAATGGTATTTTCTGTAGCTTCCAATAGACTAATGGTGTTCATAATTATCCTAAAGGCTGAAATCTGAATTTCAGTTCTGGAATATTTTAACATGTGCCTGGGTATATGTCAATGAAAAAGTTGTTGACAGGTCTGGGTAATAAAAGTGGATAACCTCATAAAATATATTTGCCACAAAGACACAAAAACACGAAGCTTTCTGATTACATCTCTTATAATCTTTCTTTGTGTCTTAGTGTCCTGGTAGTAAAATCCTTTTCCCATTTTCCCACCAATTACTGACTCATTACCATAGAGGCAACAGAAATTCCCCAACTTTTAGTAGTGGTTTAAAGAGAGGTGTTTTTTAAGGGGAGAGAAACCCTTTTTGAAAAAACTGTTTCTCTCCCCTTAAACCCCTCTCTTCCCCAAAACTTTTTAACCACAACTAATCTTTGGGATGTATTACATCCCAAAGATTAGTTGTGGTTAAAAAG
>SBAY01000138.1 GCA_005239945.1 Nitrospira sp. | reverse complement strand
TTTTCAAAGAGCTTTTAATCTGGAGCCACCAACAAGGGAAAATGGGCAAAACCATTGAATCTGTATTGGCAACTCTCTAAAAAACGCAAAAGTTCAGTTGATAACTAAGGCATTACGGTTAGATATACCCTGGAGTGGGTAAGGCGATAAACTTATGGTCAAATGGGGGGAGGAGGCTAAAAACTAGATAACCTCTTTAATCATCGCGACTTATGAAAAATTTGCAGTGAAACTTTTGACAGAACCCTTATGATAGAAGGGAAATAAAAATGAGGAATAAAAAAATTAAATTTCCAGCGGCTTTTCAGGAAGATATCCATCGAGCCGTAAAAATACTAAAAGACGCGGGGTGTACAGAGATTTTCCTCTTCGGTTCTCTTGGAGAAGGGAAAATCAGGGATGACTCAGATATTGATATTGCTGTTCGGGGATGTCCACGAGGGAAATTTTTCTATCTATTAGGTAAACTCCTTTTAGCATTAGATCATCCTGTTGACCTGGTTAAGCTGGACAGTCAGGATGCCTTTGCTCGGTATCTGGGAAAAGAAGGGGTGATGCTTCAAATTGGCTAAGAATGTTATCTCTCAAGTAAAGTTTGAGATTGACCAGATTAACCAACTATTTAATTCCTATGCTGATCTTTTGGAACATTCCCAGAAATCAGCACCTAATTTGGTAGAACTTACGGCAATAGCCACTATATTACATTCTTTTTATAATGGAATAGAAAACATTTTTTTGTCTATTACAAAAGGGCTTAATGAGGAAGTGCCCAAAGGACCCCAGTGGCATAGAGATCTCTTGGTGCGAATGACACAACAAACATCAAAAAGGAATCATATTATTTCGGTTGATTTGGCACAGAAATTAGAGGAGTATCTTGGATTCAGGCATTTTTATCGACACTCATATTCGTTTTTTCTGGAATGGGAGGAAATAGAAAAATTGATAATTTCCTTACAAAAAATATGGATGCAATTGAAGGAAGAACTTACCGTATTTATGAACAATTTGAGTTCTGATTAAAAGAAAGATAACAAAGTTATTGTTTTTAGAGGGGATAAAATATTATCACCAAAAATCAATGCCAAGGAGGTAAAGGTAATGGCAAAAATTTATTATGAGCAGGATGCGGATTTGAACATTTTGAAAGGCAGGAAGATAGCGATAGTAGGGTACGGGGCACAGGGACACGCCCATGCCCAAAATTTGCGGGATAGTGGATTAGAGGTAATTGTCACTGAATTAAAAGGAACACCTAATTATGAAAAGGCGGTTGAAGATGGGTGGACACCGGTCCCGGCTAAGGAGGCTTCCCAGTCAGCAGATTATATCCAACTGTTGGTTCCAGACCAGTATCAAGCCCAGGTTTATAAGTCCGAGATTGCGGATAATCTTAAATCTGGTAAGGTGTTAGGCTTTTCTCATGGATTTAATATCCACTTTGGACAGATAGTTCCTCCAAAGGATGTTGATGTGGTTATGGTTGCCCCTAAAGGCCCTGGACGATTGGTCAGACAGGTTTTCGTTCAAGGTGGTGGGGTGCCCAATTTGATTGCTGTTTATCAGGATGCCTCAGGACAGGCAAAACAACTGGGATTAGCTTATGCTAAAGGAATTGGCGGGACGCGAGCAGGCGTGATTGAAACAACATTTGCCGAAGAAACCGAAACAGACCTGTTTGGAGAGCAGGTAGTTTTATGTGGTGGAACATCAGAATTAATCAGGGCAAGTTTTGACACCCTGGTTGAGGCAGGATATCAACCGGAAATAGCCTATTTTGAGTGCTGTCATGAATTGAAATTGATTGTCGATTTGATTTATGAACGAGGAATTACCGGTATGCGGCAGGCAATCAGCGATACGGCTAAATATGGCGATGTAACCAGAGGAAGAATGATTGTTACAGACGAGACCAGAATGGAGATGAAAGAGATATTAAGGGATATTCAGGAAGGATATTTTGCCAATGAATGGATATTGGAAAATCAGGCTAATCGACCGGTATTCAATGCGTTGCTTAAAAAGGACTCTGAACATTTGATTGAAAAAGTCGGGGCACAACTAAGAAACATGATGAATTGGATTAAAAAGTAGGTAGTGATGAATGGAAATCTTATAAGTCCTATATCGGAGGTAAAAGGTGATCCAAAGACAGATAAATAAGTCCACCCTAACCCTAGTTCAAGGCGACATCACTAATGAAACGACGGATGCTATTGTCAATGCGGCTAACCCGAGTTTAATGGGTGGCGGTGGGGTTGATGGGGCTATTCATCGAGCCGGTGGCAGTGCAATTCTTGAAGAATGTAAGAAAATTCGTGCCGCAGGAGGAAATTTACCTACCGGTAAGGCAGTCATAACTACTGGCGGGAATCTAAAGGCTAAGTATGTTATCCATACCGTGGGACCTATCTGGCATGATGGCCATCAAGGAGAGCCAGAACTACTTAGAAGTGCTTATCTGGAAAGCCTGAAGATAGCTGTGGCTAACAACTGTAGGTCAGTTGCCTTCCCTTCTATTAGTACCGGTGTCTATGGTTACCCAAAGGAAAAAGCAGCCCCCCTCGCCCTTAAGACGGTTATCGACTTTCTCAAAGAAAATACCGCTATTGAAGAGGTACGATTTGTGCTATTTGATTCACAGACATTCACTACCTATAACCAGGCTTTATTGGTTCTTGAACAGCAAAGTGGACAATTATAAAGATTGTCTTTACTTTCATCTATCTGTGAAATCTGTGTAATCTGTGGATTTTTTTCTTGACAAACTTAAGATTTTATGATAAAGTTGAGGATAATTAATTTGTAATCGTGGAGACGATAACCAAAAAGAGATAAATTGTTTGGATAAGGGAGATAAAGAGAGCCGAAAAACGCAAGCCTAAATTTGTTTGGGAGAATATTCTCAAACTCGTTGAGGCATCCGATACCACGGAGGACGGAAGCCCCAACCTGTTCGGGAGATATCCTTAACATTAAGGCATCCCTAATCATTACCTATGGAGCAATCCCAACAGGAACAGAAGAAAAAAAAGAAAAAAGAGGATATAGAAATAGAGCTCAGCCCGGATAATATGAAGGCATTCTTGCAAATCAATTCCTTCGGGAAAGAAGGGTCTTTGATAGATGTAAATGTTATCATGCATAAATTATGGAATGCGGGTGTAGTCCATGGAATAAAGGGCGAGGTTATTTCACAAATTCTGGAACAAAAGATATTAGGAGAACCAATACTGGTCGCGGAAGGGAATCCCCCAGTAAATGGCGACGATGCAATTATTGAATATAGATTTACCAGGGCATTAAAGCCAAGATTATTAACTGATTTGGCCGATCGGGTAGATTATCGTGATTTAGGTTTAATAGAAAATGTAAAAAGCGGCGAAATATTGGCTATTAAACGAGCGGCAACTAAAGGTAGTGCAGGTATAACAGTAACGGGTAAAGAGGTATCTGCACGGGATGGAAGTGATATCCCAATACCGGCAGGACAAAATACGGAAATTATTGAAAATGGTACCGCCATTATCTCGACAGCCAATGGTTATGTTACCTGGAAAGAGTCAAAGATAGGTGTAGACACGATATATCGAGTTAAGGGCGATGTGAATATGAATGTAGGGAATATACATTTTATTGGCACCGTCGAGATTGATGGGGATGTCCGCGAGGGATTTAGGGTAATTTCAGGAGAAAATGTTATCGTTAATGGCGGCATAGAAAATGCCACCATAAGGGCTGAAAAAAATATCGAGGTTAAATACGGTATTCGGGGCAAAAGAGGTTATATCTATGCCAAGGGGGATTTAAAGAGTAAGTTCATTGAAAATACTACGGTTGAGGTAAAAGGAGATGTGATTGTCTCTGATTCGATTATTCATAGCAATGTGGATGCCGGAGGAAATGTTATTGTTTTAGAGGGAAAAAAGGGAGTTATTATTGGCGGGAGAATTCGTGCCGGCGGAGAAGTAAATGCTAAAAATATTGGCTCTATCTCAGAGGTACCAACCGAAATTGAGGTGGGCATAGACCCAAGCCTAAGACAAGAAATGTTGGCTTTAGAAGAGATGGTAAAAACCGAGCGGGAAGAATTACGGAAGGCAAGATTAAAAGCTAATATATTAACATCGCAAGGCAAAAAAGATGAAGTCTTGCTTTGCCTTAAAGAGTGTAAAGAATTAGAAGAAAGCCTGAAATCCGGTATGGAGGCATTGAATCAGATAAAAAAACATATTGCCGCTAATCCGGCAGGAAAGGTATCCGTACTCGAACAGATATATCCAGGTGTCTTACTGACTATCAGAACGAAAACGCTTTTATTGAAAATAGATTATAAAAAGATAACCTTTGTCGAAAAATTAGGTGAGATAGAAAATTTCGCTTATGAACAACCAACTATTAAATCTAAGGAAGACAAGGGGAAAAAATTGGCTTATTGGGAAAGAGAAATAAAGGCAAAAACCTCTAAGTAACTGATTCAGACAGTAGACCATAGACATTAGACTCAAGACATTAGACAAGAAAAGTCTAATGTCTGAAATCCAGTGTCTAAATCGCAGAACGTTTATAAAAAAGGTGGTGATTAAGTGGCAGTAAGAATAAGATTAACGAGGACTGGAGCAAAAAAATCTCCTTCGTACAGAATTGTAGCTATTGACTCACGCAAGGCAAGGGATAGTAAAGCAATTGAGATTATTGGACACTATCACCCTGTCTTGAAGGATAAGCCGTTAGTGGTCAATGAAGAACGAGCGCTGGATTGGTTAACCAAAGGGGCTCAACCAAGTTTAACTGTGCAAAGATTATTGAAACAAGTAGGTGTGATGCGAAAATTTCAGGAGACAAAAACTACTAAATCTAAAAAGGAATTGGAGGGATAAATAAATGAAAGAGTTAGTTGAGTACATCGTTAAGGCATTAGTGGACAAACCGGAAGAGGTGAGAGTTAATGAAGTAAAGAGCGAAAAAACGGTTATTCTGGAGCTGAAGGTAAATCAACAAGATATTGGTAAGGTTATTGGAAAGCAAGGGAGAATTATTAAAGCTATTCGAGTAATGATTAATGCCGCAGCGGCTAAATCTATGTCAAGGGTGGTCCTGGAAATTATGGATTAAGAGGAAATGTAACTTAACCTTCCAGCTTGAGTTAACACAAGCAAGAGTACGGGGTTAGCGTGTATATCCATGGTTTCCTCTTTCCTTGTGGTAGAACAGTTAGAGCGTTTATCACGGGTAGTAAAGTTGCCAGCATTCCTACTCCCCTTGTGGGAGTTTGTGTTTAGCGTGTAGCACCGTGGTTTCCTCTCCCCTTGTGGGAGAGGGAGAGGGTGAGAGGCGAATTCGTCAGGGTTTTAAGGAAGGGACCAACTGATACTTTAACGATTCCTATCGGTGATAATGAAGTATTAACAACTATAAGTGGAGTACTTAAAGAAAAGATAATCACCCACCCCTAATCCTCTCCTATCAAAGGAAGGGGAAAAAAAGAGGACGCTAAACACGTACAAGGAAAATGCTTGTGTGACAGGTAGAAAATGAAGATTGATATCATAACTCTATTCCCAGAGTTTTTTGATAGTCCATTAAAAACAAGTATTATAAACCGAGCCCAAATTCAAAGACTGGTCGAGATTAAACTGCATAACCTGAGGAATTTTGCTCATAATAAACATTACACCGTAGATGATACCCCCTATGGTGGGGGACCTGGCATGGTGCTCAAACCAGAACCGGTCTTTGAGGCAGTTGAGTCACTAAAACCAGGGTTGGTTATCCTTCTTACCCCACAAGGTAAGGTTTTCAATCAGGAAATAGCTAAAAATCTGTCAACACAAACACATCTAATATTTATCTGTGGCCATTATGAAGGTGTTGATGAACGAATAATTGCAGAATTGGTTGATGAAGAGATTTCTATTGGAGATTATATCCTTACAGGGGGTGAGATACCCTGTTTGGTTGTGCTGGATACGATTGTGAGACTCATTCCAGGGGTATTAGGAAATCCTGAGTCGTTAAAATCGGATTCTTTTGCTCAACAACTTTTAGCTCATCCTCAATATACAAAACCACAGGATTTTAGAGGACAAATGGTTCCCGAAGTTCTAATTTCGGGTAACCATGAAAAAATCAGACTATGGCGTAAAAAACAGGCTATCGCCAAAACATTAACTAAAAGGCCTGACCTCTTGGAAAAAGCAACATTATCAAAAGAGGAGAAAAAATTACTACAACAGATAATAGAAGAATAAGACTTATAGAACTTATAAGACCTATAAGTCTTATTCTCTATTAAAAAAAAGGAGCAAAAACTAAAAATGATTACGCAAGAAATGGTACCGGAATTAAAGAAAAGCATACCTCCTTTTGCACTGGGAGATACACTAAAGGTAAGTATTAAAGTGGTAGAAGGAGACAAAGTGCGCACTCAAAATTTTGAAGGGACGGTCATTAGACGACGCGGGGAAGGAATAAGCAAAACCTTTACCCTGAGACGAATCTCCTATGGTGTCGGGGTAGAAAAAACATTTCCCCTTTATTCCCCTGTGATCCAAAAGATTACCGTGACTAAAGAAGGAAAGGTAAGAAGGGCTAAATTATATTATCTAAGAGAAAGAAAAGGTAAAGCGGCTAAGATAAAAGAGAAAAGGGATTAGTAGAAGATAAAACTGCCGGGATAGATATGATAGAATAGACCAACATTTCTTCTTCAATTTCAGAAAGGAGAGAAGATAATGATGGGTTTCTCTACTAAAGAAGAAAACGACAGACTTGAAAAACTCATGCAGTATGAAGAAGAGGTATTTTCTTGTGGTTATGAATTGATAGGTGGCATAGATGAAGTCGGAAGAGGCCCATTGGCGGGCCCGGTAGTCGCCAGCGTAGTGATTTTACCAAGAAAGGCTAAAATACCAGGCATAAATGACTCTAAAAAATTATCCCCTCTGCAACGGGAAAGACTTTGTAAAACTATTTCGACGACAATAATCGATTGGGGAATAGGTATTGTCGATGAGCGAGTAATAGATGAAATAAATATCCTTCAGGCTACATACTTAGCTATGAATAAGGCGATAAAGTCGTTAAAATCAAAACCCCATTTCCTGCTTGTCGATGGACGCAAAATCCCTCACCTTGATATTCCACAAAAACCAATCATCAAGGGTGACCAATTGAGTATCTCCATTGCCGCCGCATCCATTTTAGCTAAGGTGACAAGAGACAGAATGATGATTGAGTATGATAATGAATTTCCCCAGTATGGTTTTGCTCAACATAAAGGATATGGGACAGAATCACATATTAAGGCAATTAAAAAATATGGTATTTGCAAAATCCACCGCAGGTCATTTGAACCAATTAAATCCCTCTGCAGGTAATAAAAGAATTGAATTAGGCAAAACAGGAGAGGCATTAGCCTTGAAATACCTAAGGAGACATGGATATAAAATCATCGAACAGAATTATAAAACCCACTCTGGGGAAATCGATATTATTGCTAAAAACAAGGATGTTTTAGCCTTTATTGAGGTTAAGACGCGTCAATCATTAGAATATGGACTGCCGCAGGAGGCAGTTGATACGCGTAAGCAAAGACAAATATCCAGAGTAGCTCTGGAGTATCTGGCCAGCAAGAATATCCAGGATGTTGATTGCCGATTTGATATTGTGGCCATTACCTGGTTGAAAGACCAGAAACCCCAAATTGAACTGCTCAAGGATGCATTTTGTTCAGAGGAATAAATGTTAGCTAAGGCATATAGTGCAGGATTATTAGGCATAGATGGTTATATTGTTACCGTCGAGGTAAATGCGACAGGGTCAACACCTTACATTAATATTGTTGGCTTGCCTGATTCTGCCGTGAAGGAAAGCAAAGAACGGCTTAAAATCGCTATTACGAATTCGGAATGTCAATATCCTTACAATAAAAGGGTTATAATCAACCTGGCTCCGGCAGAGATAAAGAAGGAAGGGGCGTATTTTGACCTGCCAATGGCTATCGCACTTATTGCCACCATGCAACAAATTCCCACATCAGAACTGGCTAAATACCTTATTGTGGGCGAATTATCCTTAGATGGCAGTGTCAAACCTATCAAAGGGGCACTTTCTATTGCCGCAAAAGCCCTGGAGGAAGGATTTGAAAACCTGATTATTCCTTTTGAAAATGCCTCAGAGGCCGCTGTAGTAGAAGGAATAAATGTTTATCCGGTCAAAACATTATACGAAACAGCAAAATTCATTACTGGGGAATTAACTATTGAACCACACAAGGTAGATATTCTTAAGTTATTTTCACAAGACTCTAAATATGAAGTAGATTTCTGCGAGGTAAAGGGACAGGCTCATGTCAAAAGGGCAATAGAAATCGCCTCGGCCGGTGGACATAATATCTTGATGATAGGTCCTCCAGGCTCGGGGAAAACAATGTTAGCCAGACGCATACCGACCATTTTACCTGATTTATCCCTTCATGAGGCAATTGAAACAACTAAAATCCATTCGATTGCCGGAGCAATACCGGCGAAACATTCTTTATTGACCATTCGTCCTTTCAGGGCACCACATCATACCATCTCAGATGCCGGACTGGTTGGTGGAGGACACATCCCCAAGCCAGGGGAAATAAGTTTATCGCACAATGGCGTTTTATTCTTAGATGAGTTGCCCGAATTCCCTCGTAATGTTTTAGAATCCTTAAGACAACCATTGGAAGACGGCATCGTAACTATCTCGCGGGCAAATACCTCCCTTTCCTTTCCAGCCTCATTTATGCTGGTAGCGGCAATGAATCCCTGCCCGTGTGGGAATTTAACCGACCCAACAAAGGAATGCACCTGTAACCCAACACAAATCCAGAAATATCTATCCAGGATTTCTGGACCACTGTGGGATAGAATTGATATACATATCGAGGTGCCAGGTCTAAAATACAAAGACCTTGAAGGAGAAAGTCAGGAGGAAACCTCAAAAAGTATTCAAGATAGAATCAATAAAGCCCGTAGAATTCAACGAAAAAGATTTGCAGAACATGAGAAGGTTTATGCTAATAGACAGATGGGACCACGCGAGATTAAAAAATATTGCCAGGTAGAAGAGGATGGCAAAGAGTTACTTCGCACGGCAATTGATAAATTAGGTTTTTCTGCCCGAACCTATGACCGTGTGTTGAAGGTTTCCCGCACCATCGCCGATTTAGAAGAAACAGATAAAATTACTGCCACCCATATCTCTGAAGCTATTCAATATCGAAGCATGGATAGAAATTTATGGAGGTAGGAAGAATTAAAAATTAAAAGAGGTAAAGGTAGATTTGACATTATCAATTGGGGTAGAAGAAAAATAAAAATGAAGATTAAACTAATAGTCTTTTTTTGCATTATAGCTTTTATAACAATGGCTGGTATATTCATCTACCAAAATACTCGAGCAGTAAAGAAAGGGTTGCCACTTAATATTTCCTTTTGGCACTGGGGTTCAGAATTGGATATTGACCAATACACAGTCAAAAAACTTAATTCATTAAAAATGGTTCCATTGTTTATAAAGGTAGGCACCTTTGATGTAGATAACCAAGGTAGAATTGTAATCATTCGCGATTTTCAGCCAAGAAATATATCTTTACTTACCCAAATTCCAATACATATAGTCTATCCCTTTTCACCAGATTTTATTTCTAATTTTAAAAGGTTAGATAATGAACATATAGCAAATTCTCTACTTAAAAATGTTCAAAACGACCTTAATGCACTAAAAATGAGAGGGATAGTAGTAAAAGGTGTTCAGTTTGATTTTGACTGCCCTACCAGCAGATTAGAAAAATACAGCTCTATACTCCGTATTATTCGACAACAGCTTGATACAAAATATAAACTATCTATCACCTCACTCATCACCTGGCTGAAGAAGAGGGAATTTAAAAAACTAATCTCAAATGTTGATTTTTATGTACCAATGATATTTGGATATAAACTCCCTGAAACCAGACAAGAAAAAGCGCCAATTATTGAGATTAATATCTTAAAAAAGGCCATTAAACAATGTGCTCGATTAGGTGTGCCTTTTTATGTAGGACTTCCTATTTACGGCTATTGCCTTGTCTATGATGAAAGCGGCAATCTTCATTCGATGCATACCTCTTTTGACCTTGACACTGTTACAGAATCACCTTATGTTACCTTAAATAAAGCCTATAAAATGGGAATCAGAGAGGAAGTCGCTGCGGGAGAAAAAGACTATAATGGAACTAATCGGTATATCTTCACTATTAATAAACCGTTATTTCTTCAAGGTAGTATCTTTTATCCTGATTGGCAATTAGTATTTGAAGTCATTAGTCAAGAAGGATTAAAAAAATACCTTGCTTTAGTCAAAGAATGTAGAGACAATATGAAAGGGGTCTTACTCTTTCGCTATCCATCGACAAAAGATAATCTTATCTTAGGGGTTGAAGAGATAACAGATATTCAATCTTCACCACAGGTTGCAATTAAATCTATCGCTAAGGATAATAATCTTTTTATATTTGAGGTAGAAGTCAAAAATTCTACTCAAACACCTACTATGGTAAGCAAAAAAGATAATTTCATACAAGTTAATATTGGAAAAGGAAGGTTTAAAGACATTCAAGCAGGTAATTTTGATGGAATTGAAGCCTTTTATCAATCTAAAACTCAACTTATAAAAACAACTTTAAGTAGGGCGAATGTAATTCGATTATATGAGTATTACCTTGATAGAGGTGAAGTCTTACAAGGTGGACCTATTACTGTTTTAGGGAGTGAAAAGCCTGAAGTAACATGGCACTTTATCACACCTGGCAATTTTGACCAAAAGGAGGTTTATGGCAAATGGTTAGATTAATCATCTTTTTTATCTTATTACTTATATCAAATGAGGCGCTTAGTTGTCCCTGGTGGCCTGGGGTATCTGTCAGATTTGAAAGCGATAACAACGAGGTTCTCTATAATCCTGTATTAATAAATGAGGAGACCCTATCTAAAATTCTACCAATAGAGGATTTTCTATATCGTGATTCTATCTTATCTGCGTATCGTTTGGAAGAAGAAGGTATGTTTCAAGAGGCATTAGAGATTTATAAAGAGGTATTTAAGAATGCCCACGAATCACTACATTATCAACGAGCAACACCATATATCCTCTTCTCCCTTAATGTAGCGGCAGATAGAATTGATTTATTCGAACATACGGATACTTTAGAAAAGGAGACACTTAAAAGGTATCTTCAGGCAAAACATTATATGGAGAAAAAAGAATATGCTCAGGCACAAATCATATTCGATGAACTGATGAATAGGCAAGAAATAAAAGATTCTCTCTTTGATAATCTGATTTATGCCCAAGCAAGTATTAATTTTTTAATGGGTTCTTCCTCATCTGCGGCTTCGAACTATAAAAAGGTTATTACCGCATATCCCACATCAGAGAAGATACTCCCATCTATGTATATGTATGGAAGATGTAATCTTTTGATGTATATAACTACCAAAGAAAATAGATTTTTTGATGAGGCATTAAATTATTTCCAGTTGCTATTAAAGCAGGCTCCGCCCAAATATTACCTGAAGGATGATACCTTAGGTGAGATAGCCAGACTTTACTGCATATCTGGTCAATATCTAAAAGGGATAGAATATTACCTGCGGATATTAAAAGAGTATTCGCAGGGTGATATGCTCGAGCAAGCCAGAGAATCTATTTTGGGATTGGAAGAAGAATTTAATTTCATTTTCAACATTGACTCAGAGTCATGGAATAGTGGTGGTGTACTGAACAGCTATGTCCTCCAAAATACCCCCCAGGAGGTAAGAGATTATATCTCTGCACACAAATCTGAGTGGTTTCCTGATTACTTTGCCTATCAGAAAGCAAAAGAATATTTTTATAACTCTAATTATTATGATTATAGATACGATCATTCTAAACGCGAATCACTTGAATTAGCCATTGAAAGTTTTAAAAAACTCATTAAAGATTACCCAAAGAGTAGTTATATTTCTCAATCTCTATTCTTCCTTGGTGTGTCTTATTTACGCATAGGAGGATATGGAAAAAATTGGTGGGATTATTACGGTGCGGCACCAGATAAAAAGATAGATGTTTTAAAAGAGTCGCAAGGCTGTTTTGAGAAGTTAGTCCAATATCATCCATATAGCCCATTTGCAGACGATGCCTTAATAGAGCTTTATTATATCTATAAAGAGGTTAATGCACCACAAAACTTTTTTAATGCCTTTAAAACAGTAGCTACAAACTACCCAAGGGGAGATAAATTTCATAAGGCATTTAATCTCCTACGGTCACTTATTGAAGAAAACGGGATGAAAGAAGAATTATCTAAGGCAGGACTTGAAGAAGAATATCTGTTTGCCACCAAACAATACATATCCTTGCTTGAGAAATATCCAAAGAGTAAATATGCCTTTCAATCATTAGCACTTGCCTTTAATGAAATAGAAAAGGAAGATGTTGGTATGTTAAATTTGAAGGCATGGAAAGGACATTATGGACATCTTGACTATTCAATAGAAGATTATGGATCTCTTGACTATTCAATAGAAGATTATGGATCTCCTGACTATTCAATAGAAAATTATAGTAGAGATTCTGAATCTTTAAAGAAAACCATAGAACAATCGAATGCCAAAAAGACAGAGGCGCTTAACAGAATATTGGCTGTAACTATGGAGTTTTTAAAGAATTACCCTAAAAATGAAGAAAAAGACTTGATTAGACTCCATTTAGCCAAGACATATATTTATTTACAAAGAGGTGATGAGGCATTAAATATATTGGAACTACTCCTTAAAAGCAAGATTACTAAGTGGTGGCTTGATGAGATATATTGGTTAAGGGTACAGGCTTTTTATCAAATGAAACAATTTGATAAGGCAGTTGAGTCGTTAAAAATACTTATTGATAAATTTCCAGAAAGCCGTTTTACCTTTAATGCAAAAGAAAAAATAGCCCTTATTTATGAAGATGCAAGCAGATTGGAAGATGCACTCTATACCTATTTTAAACTAAGCCAGAAAGAAGGTAGTGCAGATGACGAGGGCACCGCTTATTCTCTTGATGTGGATTATCTACTTAATATTTTGATGGATACAGAGTCAATGGAGAGGTTTATCAAAAAATATCCACAGCATCCACAAAAAAATTCAGTCATTTACTCATTGGGGCTACGATATTTTCGTAATGACCAATTTGACAAAGCAAGACAAACACTTATAAAGATTAAAATCACTGGAGATTTTGAGGTAATAAAGAAGCACTTAAAAGATATTGATACACTTTCGGCACTTTACTCTAAGTATCAAAACGCCTCAACAAAAGAAGAAAAAGATACCTTCCTTTACAAAATAGCCTCTTATTATTATAAAGACGATTACCTGTTTTATAATGAAGTGATGGGGGGGCTGATAGAGCCTTTATATCATCAATTTGGATTCAGGAGTAAAGAAGAAATTGCTCTAATTAATGATTACTTAGAAAAAAATAATAGTAAGATTCGTGCGATGAAGATTTATCAACAAATTGTTGATGAATTTCCTCATTCTAAACTAATACCGGAGTCGCTATATAAAATAGCGTTATGTAATCTTAAGTTAGCTGATTATAATAAGCTTTTTCGTGAGAGGGAAAAGGAGTTTTTACAAGGGGCATGTCAGGCATTCTTAAAACTTGTCGATACATATCCAAAAAATAGCTTAGCAGATGATTCATTATATTGGGCTGCATATTATAAAGAGGATGAAAAGAAAGCAAAGGAGTTATATAAAAGACTTATAAAAGAATTCCCGAATGGAGATATGGTAAAAAAACTTATCAAAGGGCAGATGCATTTTTCTAATTACAACAATTGGAACTTTGATAACCAGGAACTATATTCATTATTGGAACAATTAAAGAAATAGAGAAATTGTGTCTGGTTTGATTTTAGTTCAGGAGGAAGATGAAAAAGATTAAGGTAATTTTATTATTTCTGGTTGTAATTGGTATAGTGATAGGAGTATTAATAAAAATAGCTCATCATCCTACCTTACAAAATACCCCAAATAATTCACCAAATATTTTAGAGGAAGATATTCCACTCAATGCCTCTGATGAGCTAAAATACCAGATTAAAGAATTATATTCTCAAGACCCAACAGATCGAGCAGGAGCAGCTTATCATTTAGGAGATATGGGCACAGAAGCAGTTTCTGCAATACCGTTTTTAATAAGAATTTTGGGTGACTCTGCATATATAAAGCGACCTCCATGGGGTGGTGGAGGAACCACCCCTGGCAATGAGGCAGCAAAAGCCCTATCAAAAATAGGTACACCTGCAGTAAAAGATTTGATTATTGTTCTGAAGGAGAAAGATGCGAAGGTTCGAGGAAGTGCAGCCTATGCATTGGGAATGCTAAAGGATGTTCGTGCAGTGGAACCATTGGTTAATAGCTTGAAAGATGAAAAATCTGAAGTTCGAGCTATAGCAGCAGGGGCACTGGGTGAGATTAAAGATATACGAGCAGTAGAGCCTTTAATTGTCACTCTAAAGGATGAAGATGGGTATGTTCGAGCAATTGCAGCATGGTCACTGGGAAAGATAGAAGATAAAAAGGCAATAAAAGCGCTGTCTCTTGGCTTGAAAGATGAAAATAAAATGGTGCAAATCTGGTGTGCTTATGCCCTGTGTAAATTAGGAGATAATCAGAAAGTTGACATTCTAATTGCTGCCCTTAAGGATAAAAGTCCTGATATTCGAGAAGCTGCAGCAGAATCACTGGAGGATATAAAAAAATCTTATGCAGTAGAACCATTAATTGAGGCTCTTAAGGATAAGAATTGGGGTGTTCGATGGTGGGCAGCAAAGGCATTGGGAGAAACAAGAGACCCTCGTGCAATAAAACCATTGATTGCTCTCCTTAAGGACAGGAAAGATGGTGTTCAGATATGTGCAGAAGAATCATTGGTGAAGATAGGCAAACCTGCAGTAGAACCACTAATTATTGCGTTAAGAAATGGAAATTCGAAGGTTAGGAGGAATGCAGTAGAAACACTGGGAGAAATAAAAGATTCTCGTGCAGTAAAATCATTAAAGTATGGCTCTCAAAGATAGAGATGCAAATGTTCGATGGCTCGCAGCTTCTGCACTGGGTGAAATAAAAGACCCTCGTGCTGTCAAACCATTAATTGATGCTCTTAAAGACAGAGATTTTAGTGTCCGAACAAATGCAGCAAACGCATTGGGAGCAATAGGAGGTTTTCTTGCAATAAAGGCTTTGATAGATGCATTAGATGATGGAAATGATGCTGCAAAACTATCATTAATAGATATAGGCAAACCTGCAGTAGAGCCATTAATTGCTGTACTTAAGAGCAAAGATTTCAAGAATCAGGAGGATGCAGTTTGGATTTTAGCTGAGATAAAAGACACCAGGGCAGTAGAATTTTTAATTGCTGCACTTAAGAGCAAAGACCAAGATGTTCGAAACAATGCAGCGTTGGGATTGGGAAAGATGAAAGACCCTCGGGCAGTAGAACCCTTAATTATTGCCTTGAATGATGGAAGTGAGTATGTTAATCGTGATGCAGCAGAGTCTTTGATAGAGATAGGCAAACCTGCTGTCTCGTCATTAATTAAGCATTTGAAGAGTAATGATCCATGCATCCAAGAGGGTGTAGCAGGGATACTTGGAGAGATAAAAGACATCCGTGCAATAGAACCTCTCTGTACTGCATTAAATGACGAGAATCTAAATGTTCAGCAGGCAATAGCAGGAAGTCTTGAAAAGATAGGTACACCTGCAGTAGGATTTCTGATTACTGCTCTGAAGAATGAGTCCCCAAATGTTCGCATGAATGCAGCAGAAGTGTTAGGAGTAATAGGAGACTCTCGCGCAACAAAACCTTTAATTGATATACTTAAGGATGATAATTCAGAGGTTCGGCGAAATGCAGTATTGTCACTTAGGAAGATGAAAACTCCCCATGCTGTTGAGCCCTTAATTGCTGTCCTAAAAGATGAAGATTCAACTGTTCGAGAAGATGCAGCCTATACACTGGGGATGCTAAAGGATGTTCGTGCAGTGGAACCGTTAGTTGCTGCGCTGAAAGATAAAGAAGGATGGGTGGGAATGATGGCAGCAAGTGCCCTGGCAGAAATAGGCACACCTGCAGTAAAACCTTTAATTGATATCTTAAATGACGAAGATTTTGTCGGTCGATGGTATGGAGCAATAGCTCTTGGAAGGACCAAGGATTTTCGTGCAGTAAAACCATTGATTATTAGTTTGAAAGATAAAAATTGGTTAGCTCGAAAGAGTGCAGCAGAAGCACTTGGAGAGATAGAAGACCCTCAGGCAGTAGAACCATTGATTATCGCTATGGAAGATAAGAATTCGACTGTTCGTGCAAATGCAACAACCGCATTAGGAAAGATTAAAGACTTGCGTGCGATAGAACCTCTAATTATTACCCTTAAGGACAATGTTGCAAGAGTTCGATATTGCGCAGCAGAGGCATTGAAAGATATAACAGGGAAAGATTTTGGGGAAGATTACAAAAAGTGGCAGAAATGGTGGGAGGAAAATAAAGAGGCTTTTGGCAATAAATAACACTGGAAATATGGATGGATTTGTATAGATTAAGAACCTATCCGAAAAGTTGGAAGTCCGAACTTGTTCGGGCAAACTTGTTTGGCTGCATTTTTCCTCAAACTCGTTGAGGTATCCATCGGTTTTTCGGATAGGCACTAAACAGGAGGTGCATTAATGGGAACTCTCTATCCAGAATGTGCAAGCATTATTGTAAGGAATATTGAACTATCAGGTACTCTTTTCGGAGTGACTGGAGTTTTACTCTTTCTCTATGGAGTGATAAAGGCCTATTTGATAAGATCGTTGAAGCCATAGTGAATATAAAATATCATAGTGGCCGTGCAGTTGTGGTTTTTGTAGCCACAAAACTCAACATTCCATATATTAGAGAGACGATTGAGCTATCGGTAGCTCTGAAAGCAGATGGAATGATGTTTAATCGCTTTAATCCTGGAGGTGAAGGGCTCAGGCATATTGAAGAACTCTTGCCTGAGCCAGAAGAGATTAAAACTGCCTTAGAAATTGCTAATCTTGCAGTAAAAGAGTTTGGATTCCCTATATCCTGCTCTATTCCTATCCAACCTTGTTTGATTGATATATCTGCCTACAAGAATCTAAATTTTGGATTCTGTTCAGCTGGTAGCAAGAATTCCTATTACACTGTTGACTCCTCAGGTAACCTCCGTATCTGTAATCATTCTAAGCAAATATTAGGAAACCTTTTTGAAAAATCCTTCTTTGAAATAGCCAGAGATAAAAAGGCAGCAGAATTTTGTAATGCTATCCCAGGTTCCTGTAAGATGTGCCAAAAGGCAAAGAAATGTCAGGGTGGCTGTAAGGCATCAGCCGAGGTTGTTTATCATAGCATTTATGAAGAAGAACCATTTTTAAGGCTTGGCAAACGGGCATAATCTCTCAGTTATCAATTGTGAAAAGGTGTTATTGTGAAAGGAAAGAATAGGACTTATATGATTTATTCTCGAATCCCGAATCCCAATAAACATAATCCTCTCCAACCGATATACTGGTATTACCACAAATAAAAAAATTTTCTTGCCTTTTTGAATATTTTCTGGTAAACTTAATATCTAATTTCCCCTGACTTCATACTAAGAATCTATCCGAAAAACCAGCGGATGCCTCAACTTGGTTGAGGTAAAGTGCAGCCAAACAAGTTTGCCCGAACAAGTTCGGGCTTCCAACTTTTCGGACAGACTCTAAAATGCTATGTTAAACTAAAGTTGGCGTAAAAATAATTACATGCAAAAATCATTTCGAACAATATTGAGGTGTAAATTGAAATATTTCTTGGTTATGCTCATGACGGTATTATTATCAAGTTGTGTCCCACAACCTTCAGGAGAATGGGTCGAGATACTCAATAATGAAAAATGGTACCAGGAACATAATGCCCCGGAAAAAAGCTACATAGGGGTTGTCTATGATAAAGGTAAGGAAAAATGGGCAGAAACAAAAGAGGAATATAACCGTTATTTTTTAGAATTATGGTACACTACTTATCAACTTCACTCACCTGTTGATAATGGCATAAATCTACAGGAATTCGTTGGAAAGAAGGTGGAAATAGTTGGCAAGGAGAAGGAGTTTATTTATGGTAAAAGAAAGGTAAAGAAAATTTTACCAGGTAAAATCAGGAGGTTGAGTAATTAAAAATTATGAATTAAAAATTAAAAATTGAGGAAAGAGAAAAAAATTTATGATTTTTAATTCATAATTTTTAATTAGACGAGGAGGTTATTATGAATAAATCATTAAGGGTTGGTGTAGTTGGTGCCGGGCATATGGGCAGTTATCATGTGCGGCTTTATAGTGAATTGCTGAATGTAGAGTTAATCGGTATAGCTGATATTAATGAAAAACAGGTTAACAAGATAGCCAGCCAGTATCATACCGTGCCTTACACGGATTATACAAAACTATATGATAAGGTAGAAGCCGTAAGTATTGCTGTTCCTACCAGTGCCCATTATCGGGTAGGAAGGGATTTTTTAGAGGCAGGTATCCATGTTTTGATAGAAAAGCCTATTACGAATAACCTCGAAGAGGCTCAAGAATTAATAAAATTGGCCCAGGAAAAAGGGTTAATTCTTCAAGTAGGTCATGTAGAACGATTTAATGCCGCAGTTCTGGAGTTAAAAAAAATTGTCAAAGACCCGATTTTTATCGAATGCAGGCGTTTTGGCCCTTATAACAGACGGATAAATGACACCGGAGTCGTTCTGGATTTGCTTATTCACGATGTGGATATAGTTTTAGGCCTGGTTGATTCCCCACTTAAGGAAATAAATGTAGCGGCTAAATCTATTTATTCCGAATATGAGGATATTGCTAATGTCCAACTCATATTTGACAATGGTTGCATAGCCAGTCTAACTGCATCCAGGGTGACTGAGGATAAAATACGAACATTAGCCGTTACCCAACAAAATGCTTATATCGTCTTAGATTATGCTGAGCAGGACCTTCATATCTATCGTCAGGGAACATCAGAATATATCATTAGTCGTGAAGCAATTGGATATAAACAAGAGTCTTTCATCGAAAGGATTTTTGTTCATAAAGATAACCCTTTAAAATTACAATTAGTTCATTTTGTCGATTGTGTTTCAAAGAAAATCACGCCTATGACCTCTTTAGAGGCAGAGTTAAAGGCATTAGCGGTAACGTTACAAATTCAGGGTAAATTGAAATTATAGTGTCCTCAGAAATCCACCAGGTTTTAATAGTGATTCAAGAAGAGGTAAATTTTGAGGGGAGAGGAATTAAGGGGAGAGAAACCCTTTTTGAAAAAAGTGTTTCTCTCCCCTTAAACCCCTCTCTTCTCAAAAACTTTTTAACCACAAGGGTATGGATTTTAG
>SBAY01000134.1 GCA_005239945.1 Nitrospira sp. | reverse complement strand
GTTTAAGGGGAGAGAAACACTTTTTTCAAAAAGGGTTTCTCTCCCCTACCAACGACTGCTTCATTACTAATTTTTGCGGATTATTCATCGACCCCTGGCTAAGGTTAAAACAGAGACTTGTTTTGCCCCTGCCTTGAGCAATACCTTGCTGCATTCCTCAACAGTTGCCCCTGTGGTAAAGATATCATCGACCAATAATATCTGTTTTTCCGAAATTGTGCCTTTGTTCCTTATCTCAAAGGCACCTTTTATGTTCTGAAGCCGCTCTTGCCGACCTAAATTCATCTGTGGTGTTGTCCATCTAATCCGTTTCAGGTCAAGGTTTACCGGTAAATTAAGGTGTTTCTCGATATACTCACATAAAAGTTGTGCCTGATTGAATCCCCTTGATTTAAGCCTCTTTCGATGCAATGGAACCGGTATTAGAAAATCAATCCGACTAATTAAATTCCTTTGTTGTTCTTTAAGATACCTGACCATTAAATCCCCTAACGGTTTATGAATACCTACCTTCTTTTCAAACTTGAGGATGTGAATTCCCTCTCGTAGTATCCCTTCATAAATACCCAGCGCCCTTGCTTTATAAAAGTGCCTTTTATGGCTGGAGCAATCCCTGCATAGAGGTTTTTCAATCCTTTTAAATGATTCTACTAATATTTTCCCACATTTATCACAATAAGGCGGCTTAATAAATTCTATCTTTGAGAAGCAGTCTTTACAGATATATTTTTCTTCCAAACTGGATAGTAAATTTTTACAAACCCTACAATCAGAGGCAAAGATAAAATTCATTAAATCATTGAAAAAATCTCTATAGGGCTTATAGGTCAAATAGGTTTTAGAGGACATATTGTTTCAATTCCATCCATGTAACTCTGTAGTGCCTTTGGAATAGCCACCTTGCCGTCCGGCAACTGGTAATTTTCTAAAATAGCCACTACTGTCCGCCCAATAGCCAATCCCGAGCCATTCAGGGTATGAACAAATTCGGGTTTAGAGTCAGAGGTTCTTTTGAATCTAATCATGGCCCGTCTTGCCTGAAAGTCTTCAAAATTACTACAGGACGAAATCTCCCGGTAGCCACCTGAGGCGGGCATCCAGGCTTCAATATCATAGGTTTTGGCTGAGGCAAAACCTAAATCCCCGGTACATAAGACAACAACTCGATAGGGTATTTCCAGTTTTTTCAAAACCTCTTCTGCATCGTTTAGTAATTTTTCTAACTCAGCGTCCGAATCCTCAGGCTTAGTGAATTTGACCAATTCTACCTTATTAAATTGGTGTTGTCTGATTAGCCCTTTTGTATCCTTGCCGTAAGCGCCTGCCTCTGCCCGAAAGCACGGGGTATAAGCCGTGTAATAAATGGGTAGGTCTTCACCCCTTAGAATTTCCTCTCGATGGATATTTGTTACCGGAACCTCAGCGGTTGGAACAAGGTAATAATCTGTCCCTTCACATTTAAACAGGTCTTCTTTGAACTTTGGGAGTTGTCCTGTCCCTGTCATTGACGCACTATTAACCATAAAGGGAGGAAGCACCTCTTGATAGCCATGTTCTTTTGTATGCAAATCCAACATAAAATTGATCAATGCCCGCTCTAATTTTGCCCCCGGGCCTTTGTAGAGTGCAAACCTTGTCCCGGTGATTTTAGCCGAGGCTTCAAAGTCTAATATCCCAAGATTTTCCCCCAGTTCAAAATGTGATTTGGGTTCATAGGAAAATTTTGTTGGCTCACCCCAGGTTTTCACTACCGGGTTATCCTCACCTGTCTTACCATAAGGCACACTTTGATGAGGCAGGTTAGGCAAGAAGAGTAATTTCTGATTCAGGCTATCCTCTGTTTCCTTTAATTCCTTCTCTAACTCCTTGATTTTTCCCCCTACCTGCCGCATCTGTTGAGATAACTCGGTTATATCCTTCCCTTCCTTCTTTAATCGCCCTATTTCGGAAGAGGTGGTCTTGCGTAGATGTTGTCCCTCCTCTAATTCGACAATAATAGCCCTTCTTCTTTCATCTAAGGAGATAACCTCATCTAATAAATTTTCTGCAATCCCGCGGGACCGGAATGCCGCCTGGACTTTATCTAAATTTTCACGAATAAATTTAATATTAATCATAATTCTTTATTTCCTTGCTTTCTTTCTCAAGGTAGTTTTTACACACACTTTTTCTCCTAAGTGAACTTTTAGTGACTTATAAAGTGATTAAGTGCCTATCTAAAAAAAAAGCGATGGATGCCTCACCTTGTTGAGAAAAAACACCCCCGAACAAGTTCGGACTTCCAACTTTTCGGATAGGTTCTAAGAGTGCAATATACGGTGGTAGGGAGAATCGTACAAGTAGGATATATTATACAATGATAACCTTAAATTTGTCAAGAGTTTTTTTGCAAAGCAGTTCTGAAGAGTAAATTTTCAGGGTAAAGGGTGGAAAAGGAAAACCTTGATTCATCACGAGAAATCTTCTTATCGCACGATAGCCAATTTCCCGGTCCTCTTTTTGTCATTATAAGTAACTATATAAATATACACCCCGCTGGCGACATCCCTGGAACGAGAATCCTTGACATCCCATTCATAAACAGCACTGACATTTTCGATGCACCTGAGCAAACTACCCGAGATGTCATAAATTCTGATAGTAGAATTAGGCGGTAATCCCTCAAATATGATTTTCTCATCCCCTCTTACTGGTTTGAATAGATTGGGATAAACCACAAAATTAGAAAAGTCCACAGGGGCAATAGCACCCATGATGAGGTAAGTTCCAAGCTGGCTAATCGAGGCAGAGACATTATTCCCATCCGGATTGACCTTCGAAGATTCAAGTGGTACCCATCTATTATTTTTCAATTCATAAATCTTTAAGGTTGTCTCTTCTATCCCTAGTCGAGTAATGTCATCTTGCTTATAATTAATAGTAAGGACTGCCGAGCCTGTACCAGAGCTATTAGTCAAAACCTCCCTTTTGTCATTGTAAGCCTCGATTTTATAGACTGTATCAGGAATCTTTCTGACCACAGGGTTTTTATCCGTATAATAATTAGCCGTAGTAACCCCGGCATCTGTTGGATTCTTTATAATAACAGGATAATAGTCATCCGGTAGAAAATGTGCCTTCATATCCAGGGCTACATTTTCTTCCGAGAAAATTTCATCTTTAGTGTGGTCTATCAAAACAAAAAAGGGATTGCTCCTGGCTGTCTTAATCCCGGTTGCTGTTAGTTCTACATCCGGCATAGGTCTGGGTAAGGTAACGGTCCCTGTCCATGTCCCTGAGGTGAAATTACAAGTTCTTTTGAAAGCCTTAGTAGTATCAGTTAAGGTAAAACTACCGTTATAATCGGCAATATTGCTATAAATATCGAATGCCTCTACGGTAGCGGCAAAAGATTGATGACAAAGTTGGGTGGCAATGGAACCAATCTTAAAACAGTCAACGATTGACGGTAAGACTTCAAACGGTGCGGAAATCCCCATTTTACCCTGTGAAAGGATAGTGATAATCGTTTCATCGATTGCCTTGATAATATAGACCTTTCCTCGCCAGACGCCAAATTCAAAACGACTGATACTCTCAGGCATAATAGTTTTACTCGTATCGGATAAAGTCCCAAAAAACTTAAGCCCTTTTATGGTATTCCCATGTTTATCACAGACGGTAATAGTAATTTCGAATTCTTGTCCGGCTACTTGAGTGCCGATAGGACCGAAGACAAAGTGGTCTAATGAGTCCGGCATAAGGCTGATAACAGCAGTTCCCATTACTTCACCTTCTTGATAGGCTAATATCTCCTCCCCTGTCTTTGTGCCGGCAATGAAGGTAGTCGTGGTAGCAGTAACAGAGGTTAGGGTTCCAAGCCCACTTACCACTTGCCACTTACCATTTATGACCACCTCATTCCCATATTCATCATACCCTTGTGCCTTAAAGATTTTTGAACCGGTGACAACCGTAGTTGTGGCATCTGGCAGGATAATGATAGAAGATAAGGAACCGGGATGAATGGTCACGGTAGCTGTATCGAATATATTACCAACAAATGCCTTTATTACCCCTTTAGTCGCCAATGAACCCGCAGTAAAGCAGGTAGCACCTGTGGCAGTGGTATTTGAGCCAATCCCCGGATTAAAATAGCCTATATTTGGGATTACCTCCCAGTCACAACTAAAATTCAGGAGTTCATTCTGATGTTCATCATATCCCCGGGCGGTTAATGTCCCAGGATGGGCAACGGTTAATTCCAGAATCTTTGGTGATACGGTTATATAGGTCAATTCAGCCGTGTTTATGTAAAAGACATTACTTAGCCCGGTTTTAGTTCCGGACAGGGCTTTGATAGCCGAAGTCCCTGCTTGATTAATCAAAACCGTTCCCAGCCATATTCCCTGGTTAAAATTGGTTGTAACCACAGGTTGAATGGTCCTGGTGGTATCTTCAAGTTTGGCAATATTATTATATTCAGCGATGTTACCATAGGTATCATAAGCCGTGATGGTAATTGGGAAACCTACCCCGGCTGTCTGAGTGGTGATTGTTCCGAGTGTAAAGTAAGCGAGGATATTAGGTTTAACCATAAAGGAATTGCTTCTGCCTGATTTATCGTTGAACATGGCAGTAATACTTGTTGTGCCTGATTTCTTAATGGTTACCGTGCCTGCCCATTTACCCTGGTTAAAGGTGCCGCTTTGATAGGGTTCAACACTTAATTGGACACTTCCGAAAAATGTAGTGGCGGTATTACCCCAATTATCATAGGCGTTAATATTGACGCGGAAGCCGATGCCTGCAGTTTGCGTGCCGATTTTATCAAACCGAAAATAAGAGATTTCATTCGGTTGAACCACAAATGGATTGCTTATGCCTGTTTTACCGGCAGCATCAGCCTTGATTTTTACTAAGCCGGTGTTAAATACAGCTACGGTCCCGGAATATTTGCCATCTTTAAAGTTGGTAATAATGCCAGGGGTAATTGTTCCCGTAAGATTAGTCAGGCTAACCGTGCCTTTAAAATCAATAACCGTGTTATTCCAGGCATCTACGGCCGTGATAGTGGTAGTAAAAGGTATTCCTGCGGTTTGGGTAGCAATCGGCTCAAAATTAAAATGATGGAGTAATCCATTGGTTACCTCAACAGGAATAGAATTAGCAGGATTTTCTCCCCCGACTACCCTGGCGGTGATAGTCCCTGGGCCAACTTTTGTTAGTGCATAATAAATTGCCCCGGCTGACCCATTAATCGTGGTGGACAATGCGGTTATACTGCCGAGTGTAGCAGACCAATTGACCAAAGTGCCATCCTCGGCTAAATTCCCTAAGCCATCTTTTACTACAGCGGTGATGGTCATAGTTTTTACTACGGAAATAGTGACAGAACCAGGGGAAATAGTTACCGTTGCTGGTGCTACTACCGGTCTGATTTTAATTATATCCTCACCTGTCGAACTCACATCATCGATTACCTTTAAGAGGACAGAGTAAACCCCCGGCTGGGAGTATGTGTGGGTAGTGATAGAGCCTGTGGCATCAAAAAAGCCGTCATTTTCAAAATCCCACTCCAATAAATTAATGACCTTTTTGGTGTCAAGGTGGTATGATTTGGTCCCCACAAAGGTTATAGGGAGACCGACTATAGGCACTTGTGGATAAAACTCTGCCACGGCTACTGGTGGGGCACTGAATAAGGATTTAATCAGAATAAGTATCCCCCAGGCGGTAGCTAATGATGGGGATATATTATCTTTTAGATACCCTGTTTGCTCAAAGTGTCCATCAGGATATTGATGGCTTAATAGATAATCACTATATTCCGTGTACCAGGTATGTGTCCCAATAGTTTCTATAGGCAGATATGAAAGCCGAAATGCTTTCATGATTGAATACATAGCATATAAATTACCAAAATGTTCATTGGTATAAGAGGTATCATTCCAGTGGGTAACCAGAAAATCGATTGCCCGGACAACCCTTGGGGTGCTACTTTCATAACCAACATAGGCTAAATCACATATTCCAGCACCTGTCTTGGCACAATTTTTCCAACTACCTGGTGATGTATAACCAAATCCTCCATCCGTATCCTGACTATAATTCAGCCAGATGTCTAATTCATCTTTAACAAATTTTGGGGCAAAGATATTCCATGGGTCGGTTTGTGCCGCCGCTAATCCTATGACCGGCCATTGAGTAGCGGAATTATCACTGGTTCCATTTTCATTGTCATAAGCCCTATATTGCCACCCGCCTCTTCCTTGAGTTTTAGTCCCCTCATCACTTTGGGCAAAGGCACAATAATCCACCATATCTTGTAGTATATCCCGGTATGTCCGATTGATTACATTTTGTGGACCTGTTGCGGTTATTCGCTCCGGTTGACGACTGCCAACTATAGCCATCATCATTTGACCAAGTTCATAGGTTTGCTCCCCACTACTAATCCCAATCGCTATTCCATTACCATTTGTATCCGGGTTCCCAGCAGTTTGTGTGCCAATGGTAACCCCCTTACATCGTGTCCAGAGGTCATTAAATCCCCGCTCGACTGTTTCTATATATGGGTCTTCCTTTCTATCCCCACCCGGTAATCTACCGGTATTCTCAAATGCCTCGATAGCGGCAGAGGTAGGCGAGACATAATAATTACCTGATTGCCAATAGCCACATTCCGTACCATTTTTTATTAGTCGTGTCTGTTGAGTGTGGAGATACCATAAGGCATTATCAACAGCAACATCTATTTCTACTAGCCGATTCCCTGCCTCTTTTATCTTTACTCGATAGGTATCAGTTGCCCTATTATTCTGGGCATCAGTAACGCTCAGGTTAGCGATAAATATCGTATTTTCGGTTCCGGTATATGTGTGTGTAGCCGAAATTGCGTAGGGATTAGTTACTATTCCAGTAACAGTTGGCTTGCCATCCCCAAAATCCCACCGGTATTTTAATGTTCCTGTACCACCCTTGCATGTTCCTTTAAGAATAATCTCTTTCCCGTCCCATGTCTGATGAGCATTAGCAGAATTATACCAGGGGACACAAATTACCCTTAAAGGCTCATCCGCCGCCGCCTGTCCTGAAAATAATATAAATAAAGGTAGGCAAAAAATAATTATTTTACACATGGTCATATTATATTACCACTATATTACCACATAGATTGAAATTTGGCAAGGGAAAAATTTTGGTTACTGTTCAGATAGGCATGAAAAAACTTAAGAAATTTGCCAGTAGAGTAGAGGCAGAATCCCTGAACTATCATTCATTTCATCTGCCCCCTCATCAAACCGTGCATGCGGTTTTTCCGCACACGGCTTACCGACAGGTTTTCGTGTCTTAGTGCCTCTACAATAATATCACCCCGTTGGGGTTTGCCTTTAATAATTTGCATTTAATCCCGAAGGGATGATATTATTGTAGCATTTGTTGAACAACTACAATTAAACCCCAAAGGGGTGACATTATTTTCACAACTGATAACTGGTATAATACCTTTATTCTCTATTAATAAAAAAATATTAACTGAACTTTTGCGTTTTTTAGAGAGTTGCCAATACAGATTCAATGGTTTTGCCCATTTTCCCTTGTTGGTGGCTCCAGATTAAAAGCTCTTTG
>SBAY01000084.1 GCA_005239945.1 Nitrospira sp. | reverse complement strand
GGAGAAGGTTTTAAAGACATACCTTGGTGTGGTTAAAGCGATAAACCTCCTTTTCCAACCGTTAGGTTGGGATTTGGTTGCGGCTCTGCTGCGCTGTGCACTCTGCGTTAATCTTTCCCCCGTTCACTGAGCGGTTACACGCTGACAAAAAAGTTTATTGACAAAAGAGGATTTTTGGGGTAAAATAAATAACTATGATGGAAAAGAGACCTATCTCGTCAGGGATAACTTCATTAATTTTATTGTTCATAGTATTTGTTTGTGGTTGTTGGACACCGGGAAAAAGTATCCGACTACAATATAAACATAAACCGGGTGAGATTCTAAAATATAAAGTCGCTACTGTTTCTAATGGATCGGTTACACTAACCGGCATGGAAGATTTAGGCACTTCTTCTATGACAGGGCAAACCTTATCCCCAGTAGAAATAACGGCAAAAACTACTTATCTTCTTACTCAAAAAGTTATAGGAGTTGATGATACAGGAGCAGCCGATATAGAAATTAACTATGACTCCTTTAACCAGGAGATTAAAATAGGTAACCCTGAATTTCCTTCTCCGATTTTCAAAGAAGTGGAAAATCCATTCTATAATCTTATGGCCGGGAGAAAAGTTGCTATAAAAATAACTAAAGATGGTTCTTTATTAGGAATAAAAGGGCTCGATGAGATTTTTGACGAAATATTAACAACGAGACAAGCCTTTCAAATGCCATAAGAAATTCCTTTAGAAAGTGAATTTATTCGGAAATTCAAGGATGGTTTTGAAAAAAATATGATAAATTCCATAGAAGAAAATTATCAAAGGTTGCCTGTCGAAGAAATGAAAATAGGTGATGCCTGGATTCGTGAAATAAATCATAATATACCCTTTTTGGGAACTACTCATGGAAGATGCACCTATACTATTGAAGAATGGACACAAATAAAAGGGCTTGAGTGCGTCAAAATAGCTATAGAAACAACGATGACTTTGACTGAAAAAGAACCTGATATCCTATCACAACAGCTATTAATTACTTCACCTATTAATTTTAATGGACAGGTCTGTGGCAAAGGGAAAATGATTTTTGCCTACCAGGAAGGTAAATTAATTAATACCAATCTTAAGATGGATGCCTTGCTGCAAGCAAACTATAAGACAAAAATAGGGGAAGAAGAAAAAACAATGGGAGTAAATATGAATTTCCGGACACAAACATCTATTGAGTTAATTAACAATTAATATTAAAATAATTTTGGATTTTCGATTTTGGATTGAATCAGAAATTTTGGATTTTTTAATCGAAAATCCGAAATCGAAAATTATTGCTGGCGGGATAGCTCAGTCGGTAGAGCGACGGACTGAAAATCCGTGCGTCCCCAGTTCGATTCTGGGTCCCGCCACCAGTTAATACAATTAACAATTATCAATTAATAATTATATCTGCCGGTGTAGCTCAGTGGCAGAGCAACTGATTCGTAATCAGTAGGTCGGAGGTTCAACTCCTCTCGCCGGCTTGTTTAGTAAGTAGTAGGTAGTAAATAGTAGAAAGTAGTAGGGAGCAGGAATAGTTATTCTCTACTACTTACTTCCTACTCCCTTTAACCGGGGGGAACATCTTGATTATAAAATCATACCGTGAGCGAATCTTTATCCTGATTATCTTTATCGCCTTTATTTGTTTCCTCTTAATTTGCCGACTGTTTTATCTCCAATTTATCCTATCTAATAAAATGCGGGCAAAGGCTGAAAATGAAATCGTTAAAATCATTCAGGTCGAATTAGCCCGAGGTACCATATTTGATAGAAATTTAAAAGAGTTAGCCATTAGTATCGAAGTAGATTCTGTCTATGCCGACCCTAAACAAATTCAAAGTCCATATACAGCTGCTATTAAATTAGCCCGTATATTGAATTTAAATCCAAAGACTGTTTATGCCAAATTAACCTCTAAGGCATCTTTTGTCTACATAAAAAGAAAGATATCTCCAGCACAATCACAAAAGATAAGAGGATTAGATATTAAAGGTATAAATTTCCTCAAGGAATATAAACGATTTTACCCTAAAAATGACTTAGCCGCACAGGTAATAGGCTTTTCCGGATTAGATAATAAAGGATTAGAAGGGATCGAATTGACTCATGATAGAGATTTAAGAGGTGGGATGAATAAATTCGAGGTTGTCCGAGATGGCAAAGGAAATACTATTTTATCCCCAAAAAGCACCTACATTACTAAGGCATCAAATGGAAACGACATTATCCTGACCATAGATGAGGTTATCCAACATCACGCAGAGATAGAGTTAAAAAAGGTATGTAGTCAATATCAGGCTAAGGATGGTTTGATAATTGTTATGGACCCAAAGACAGGTGAGATATTAGCCTCGGCAGTTGCACCTTCTTATAACCCAAATTATTTTAATAAATATCCCTCTTCTCAATTTAAAAATAGGATTATTACGGATGTTTTCGAGCCTGGCTCTACCTTTAAAATAATTACTGCGGCAACCCTATTAAAAGAAAAATTGATTGACCCGGAGAAAATATATTTTTGCCCTGGGGAGATTCAGGTAGGAAACCATGTTGTCCATTGCCATGACCCACATGAAAGCCTGAATTTTGATGGGATAATTGCCAATTCATGTAATGTAGGGGTAATACAATGTGTTCAAAAATTAAGTGACAGGAAATTTTATTCACAAATTTTAGAATTTGGATTGAATGAACCTACCGGCATTGACCTTCGTGGAGAAGAAAAAGGTCTATTGCCTAACATAAAGGCATGGTCTAAACTTTCTAAACCGAATATAGCTATTGGCCAGGGGGTATCCGTTACTCCATTACAATTAATTACAGCGGTAGCCGCTATTGCCAATAATGGAGTTTTGATGAAACCATTGATTGTTAAGGCTGTTAGAAATCCACAAGGAGAAATAATCAAGAAATTTAGACCTTCTTCAGTGCGACAGGTTATCTCTCCTGAGTTAGCTCAAAAAATGACTCAAATTTTAAAAAAGGTAGTCACTGATGGTACCGGGAAACTGGCACAAATTAATGGATATGAGATTGCAGGGAAAACCGGAACTGCTCAAAAGGTTGACCCTCTGACAGGAAAATATAGTGAAGATAAGTTTATTGCCTCTTTTATTGGTTATTTTCCGGCAGATGACCCTAAATTCATCATCTTAGTCGTTGTCGATGAACCTAAGGGGACATACTGGGGTAGTCAAGTAGCCGTTCCTGCATTTAAACAAATAGCCAAAAGAGTCCTTTCTTACAAGGGAATACTCCCTACAAAGATGCCCCCAGTCTTCAATTCAGATATTAGACCATAGACTAAAGACTTAAGATTTAAGTCGTAAGCGGTTAGCCGGAAGATTAAAGTCTGATGTCTATGGTCTAATGTCTGAATTGAAGGTTTATCATGGTGTCCTGTTTAAATTTTGTGGTTATTCCTTTCGGAACTTAGCGCCTTCAGACTAATCCTTATTCTGTTTTTAAATACCCCAAATGATGGGACCGTTAAAAGCTGTTTCAAGAAAAATTCTAATCTGAAATAAAAACTTTTATAGGCAAAATTTAAAAGGCTGATAAGTTCATTTGGGTTTTGATACCAATCAAGGATTTTAAATTCAGAGTTTAGATTGGCATATTCTTGCCATAAATCTTTTTTTATCCCACTGTTTGAAAGCCAGATTTTATAAATTTCAGTGCCAGGATGAGGTATAGCAAGTGAGAAATAGGCAAAATCCGGATTAAGTTTATTCACAAATTTAATCGTCTTTAAGATATCTTCTTTTGTTTCTTCAGGAAAACCAAACATAATATCCACTGAACTGGTAATTCGGACATCATTGGTAACTTTAATCGCAGATTGAATTTGTTCTATGGTGAATTCCTTTTTTAATAGGTCTAACATTCTTTGAGTTCCAGTGCCAAGTTCATAATGTATCCAGCTACATCCGGCCTCCTTTAATTTTAAAAGCAAGCCATAATCGATGTTGTTCACCCTTGCCTTAATCCGCCACTTAATTTTTAAATTTCGTTTAATTATTTCATCACAAAGCTCAAAAACCCGTTTGCGATTAAGGGTGAATACATCATCAACAAAAATAAATTCTCGGATGCCTAATTGGATACATTCTTCTATTTCGTTTATTACATTGGCAGTACTCCTTGCCCGAAAATTTTTACTAAAAGGTGGACGATAACAATAACTGCATTCATAAGGACATCCACGACTACTTAAGATGGTAGTAAAAATATTAGAGTTCAACGAGCTCGCCTGGTAGAGATATTTTTTGTAGGGAATCATCTCGCGTTGAGGAAAAGGCAAGGAATCTAGGTCAAAGATTACATCCTGGGCAGGGGTCTGAATAATCCTGGGGAAATCATATTTCTGGCCATTATCTTTATAAATTATCCCCTTTATCTGACTTAACTTACTCCGGTCCTGCTCTAAACAATTAACTAACAAAGTAAAGGCAATCTCACCTTCCCCTACGATTAATGAATCAATGGCCTCGAATCTAATCGTCTCATTGGGGAAAATATAAGTATGTGTCCCACCTAAAATTACATGGATAGAACTATTTATCTCTTTAACGATTTTAGCGATTTCAATCGCCTCCGGCAAGGTGTAGGTCGTAGTAGTCATGCCAACTACATCTGGGGATTTAACCTTTATTTCCTGCCTGATTTCATTATACCCCATTCTTAAAATCTGGGTATCTAAAATTTCTACCTCGTGATGAGAATGTTTCTTTAAATAAGCCGCTATGGACATTAAGTCCAATGGAGGATAATACCGTGGTTCCTCTTCAAAGATATGGGGTATCTCTGTAAATAATGGTTTTATTTTAGGCAAAGAAATGAGCATTACCTTCATAGGGATTTTAGTATAACATAAATAATTTTACTTTGCAACCTTTTTTTGGCAAAGGGGTGGGGGTAAAATTTGTGGGAAAAGTTATTGGTGGGAATTTCTATAGGAATAGGGAAGCTACTGCCTCTTCAAGATTGTTTTCAGTAGTAGGGACAACTCTTTGCATGAATGATTACAAAATATTGAATGTAGAATGTAGAATGTTGAATGTAGAATGTAGAAGGAAAGAAAAATATTTAAACAAAACTACCAACCTCTACGACAAAAGAATGCCAAGACTTCATAATTCT